>CAUZIR010000018.1:0-13113 GCA_963579815.1 Dehalococcoidia bacterium | reverse complement strand
TGCAACCAGGTCGGGACCTGGACCTGGCGCGCATACGGGGCGTGGGCTCGACCGGTTCGCCTCTCTCGCCCGAGGGGTTCGAGTGGGTCTACGAGGCGGTGAACTCGGACCTGCTCCTCAACTCCTTCAGCGGCGGAACAGACGTTTGCACCGGCATCGTCGGCGCGAGCCCCCTGTTGCCGGTAAGGGCCGGAATAATTCCGTGTCGCCTCCTGGGCGCGCCGGTAGCGGCGTTCGATGATTCAGGCGAGTCGGTGGTAGGACAGGTGGGCGAGCTCGTGCTGACCGGGCCGATGCCGTCCATGCCGCTGTACCTGTGGGACGACCCCGACGGCAGCCGATTCCGGGAAAGCTACCTCACGCCCTACCCCGACGTTTGGCGGCACGGCGACTTCGTAACCATCGGAACCGACGGGCAGTGCGTCATCTCCGGTCGGTCGGACTCAACCCTGAACAGGGGCGGCGTGCGCACCGGTACGGCCGACTTCTACGCAGTCGTAGAGGACATGCCCGAGGTGCGCGACAGCCTCGTAGTGGACACGGGAGGAGTGAACGGCGACGGCCGACTGGTACTGCTCCTGGTGCTCAGCGAGCAGGCGAGTCTGGACGAGGCGCTGACGGACCGCATCCGGCGCAAGATAAGGCGCGAACTGTCTCCCAGGCACGTGCCCGACGAGATCCACCGCATAGACGTGGTGCCCAAGACGTTGAACGGCAAGAAAATGGAGGTACCCGTCAAGCGAATCCTCCAGGGGACGCCGGTCGACAAGGTAGCTTCTCAGGACGCCATGGCCAACCCCGAGTCGATGGCGTCAATCGTGGCCCTGCAAGAGCCGTAGGCTTCAGGGGCAGCAACCCGTTAAGATTCCCGAACCGCGCCTTAATCAAGGCGATGATGTGAAATCGACGCGAAAAAACCGGAGGTATCTAGGTGAGTGAGAGCTTTACGCTGGTCAAGGGTGCCCGTCTAATCGACGGTCTGGGCGGTCCGCCGCTCGAACGCGGCGCGGTGCTCATGCAGGGCAAGGACATCCGCGCCGTGGGCACGGAAGAGGCCGTCGCCCCCCCCGAGGGTGCGCAGGTCGAGGTGCTCGACTACCCGGACATGACCATCATGCCGGGGCTCATCGACGCCCACGTTCACCTCGTCAGCCTGGGCGACGGGCGATCGGGTGACGACATGAACCTGCTGGACGACGAAATACTCACATTGCAGGCCGCCAAGAACGCGCGGGCCCACCTGTACTCCGGTGTCACCTCTGTGCGTGATTGCGGGGCGAAGAACCGAACCACGTTCTTGCTGCGTGAGGCCATGGAAATGGGCATCACCGTCGGCCCCAGGCTGGTGCTTACAGGCCGTCCCCTGGCGATTATTGGCGGGCACCTGAGCTACTTCGGCTCGCCCGCCACCGGCCCCACCGAGTGTCGTGCCCAGGTCCGCCAGCTCATAAAAGAGGGTGCGGACTTCATAAAAGTTACCGCCACTGGCGGCAGCACGCGCACGTCCATGCGCTACCACGCCTCGTTTAACTTAGACGAGCTTTCAGCCATCACCGACGAAGTGCACAAATTCGGCAAGCACGTCGTCGCCCACTGCGCATCGTCAGACGGCCTGATAAATGCACTCGATGCTGGAGTTGACACCATCGTGCACGCCATTCACGCCGACAGCGACGGCACCTATCGTTACCGGCCGGAGCTCACCGAGCGCATCATCGAGCAGGGCATCTTCGTCAACCCGACGCTGCACGCAATTAGGCACCAGATGTGGTTCCTGGAGGCCAAGCTGGATAGTGACAGCTTGACCCCTAAAGAACAGGCCGACCTGGACGAACTGAAGTACGTGTACGGCAACCACGAAGACTTCGTCGGTCGTATGCGCGAGGCGGGGGTGACAATGGTCGCCGGCTCCGACTCGGCGTGGCTGAACTACAAAATGGGCGAGTTCCAGCACGAACTGGAAGGCATGACCACGGTCGGGTTTTCTCCCCTTGAAGTTCTCACCGCGGCCACGTCCGACTCGGCGCGCTCTTGCCGCATCGACGGCGAGACCGGTTCGCTCGTAGAGGGCAAGCGCGGCGATGTCATCATCATAGACGGCGACCCGTCGGCCGACATCGCGGCTATGTGGAACGTGACTGACGTGTTCCAGGACGGCAAAAAGGTCGACCGGGGCAACTACGTCTAGGTGCCGACTGCACAGGCAGCCATAACAAAAGACGTAATCGTTGTCGGCGCGGGCCAGGCAGGTCTCGGGGTCAGCTATTACCTTGCGCAAAAAGGCATCGAACACGTGGTCCTGGAAAGGGGGCTGCCAGGCGAGTCCTGGCGGTCCCAGCGCTGGGACTCGTTTGCCCTAAATCTCATTGATGCCCGGTCCCCGGTCTACGACCTCTGTAACGAGCGAATCCACAGCCATCCGAGCCCCATACCAGCAAGTAAACAGATTGTTCGCGACAGGGAGCAAGTGAACGTTGGGGATGGGCTGCTCGAATCTAACCTCAACATCCGGCATGGCGTTGAGTGAATATTCCAGATCGTCGACCGTCAGCAAGACCTGATCCTTTTCGAGACGGCCAAACTTAGTTTTAATGCCCCCGGTGTCGGCCAATTCCTGCAGCCGTGGCCCGCTGCCACTCAGGCGCCCCCCATCAACGACGGCCGTACAGAAATTGAGGTGACGATGCTTGTCGAAGTTGCCCAACGATTGAAGCCTCCACAGATTATCGCGGCGACCAACGAACGGCTGTAGTTCTCGGATAATCTCAGCCGCATGATCGCTCACCCCACGAAGTCGAGACCTAGATTCACGCTCGTATTTATTCTCGTCGCGATAGATCGGGAACTGATTCCTTGTTCCAGGCGTTTCTCCATTTGCGAGAACCAACTGCCAAACGAGGTGGTCAAGCCCCGACCGAAGGTTGTAAAGAAACTCTCCGATTCGAATAGACCATGAAGCTGGAACGCTAGGGGTTTCACCCCGGAAGACCCAAACCTGTTGGCCCGTGGCTGGCCTTTTTTCGTTTTCAATTTTCGCGGTCAGGTCTGCCTCGAACGCGCGAATTTCATCTACCAGGCTGACGCGTTGCCCTTCAGCCCGATCAATCTTGGCATTCACACCTTCTAGAGTCAGAGCTATTCTCACTTCTTTACCCTCATACACCCTGCCGTTGAGCCGTCAGGTTACATCCGTAACCACAACAAAAGAGCCCCCGCCGGTAACCGGCGGGGGCTCTTAATCGCTACGAAAGCGTAGGCTGCCCTACTTCTCGATGGGCGCTCCCACGATGGAGCCATACTCGGTCCAGGAACCGTCGTAGTTGCGCACCTTGCTCATTCCCAGTATCTGGGTCAGGACGAACCAGGTGTGGGAAGAGCGCTCGCCGATGCGACAGTAGGCGATTATCTCCCGGTCGCCCTTAATGCCCTTGGAGCCGTAAATCTGCCGAAGCTCTTCGACGGACTTGAACGTCCCGTCCTCAGCGACGGCGGTTCCCCAGGGAATGTTGGCCGCGTTGGGAATGTGGCCGCCACGCTGGGCGCCCTCTTGTGGCAATGCGGCGGGAGCGAGAAGCTCGCCCGAGTACTCGGCCGGTGCCCGGACGTCGACCAGGCCGACGTTGTTGGGCGTGTTCGCCACGTTGAGTATGTACTGGCGTGTTGCCCGGATGCTCGTGTCCGGGTCAGACGCGCGATAGACCCGCGTCGGGCGCGTCGTCTTGGCAGTCGTGGTGGGCCGCCCCTCAGCGATCCACTTCGCCCGACCGCCATTCATCATCTTCAGCCTTTTGTGGCCGTAGAGACGAAGCTGCCACCAGGCATAGGTGGCGAACCAGTTGTTGTTGTCGCCATAGAGAACGACGGTGTGAGCCTTTGTGATGCCAGAATCACCCATGAGCCGCTGCACCTGCTGCTTGCTGAGGATGTCACGTGTGACCTCGTCATTTAGCTGCGTGGTCCAGTTCCACCCCACCGCACCGGCAATGTGGCCCTGGTCATAGGCCTCTGTGTCTACATCGACTTCTACCAGAACGACCTTGTCGTCGCCGAGGTTATCGGCCACCCAGTCGGTCTCAACTATTGACTCGGGATGAGCCACTCTTGCTGCCATTTCTCTCTCCTCATCTTGTCAACTTCTACACCCTCTTATCAGCTTCCACACCGGGCTGGCGCGTTGTCACGCCAGCCCTTGAGCGCACTAGACCAGCGGGGGTGTCCCGCAGAACTGGTTGTAGTCGATAAGCTCGGTAACCGTCGGGTCATCGCCGCACAGCGGGCAGGCCGGGTCGCGCCTTATCTTCACAGAGCGGAACTCCATGTCGAGGGCGTCTATCAGCAGTAGCCGGCCGCTCAGCGACCTGCCAATTCCCATAATCAGCTTCACCGTTTCGGTCGCCTGTACCGTCCCCACCATTCCGGGAAGAACCCCAAGCACACCGGCCTCAGAGCAGCTCGGCACCTCACCGGGCTCAGGCGGCTGCGGGAACAGGCAGCGGTAGCAACCCTTACCGGGCAGGAACACAGTCGCCTGGCCGTCGAACAGCAATATGCTGCCGTCCACCAGGGGCTTACCGGCAAGGTACGAGGCATCGTTGACGAGGTACCGGGTCGCGAAGTTGTCGGCCCCGTTCACGACAATGTCGTAGTCGGGGATTATGCCCATCGCGTTCTCGGAAGTCAGCGGAGCCTCGTGCAGGATGACGTTAACGTCCTTGTTGTAGGCCTTCAGCGTTTCCCGTGCAGAGTGCGCTTTGAGCTTCCCGACGTCGGCGTCGGTGTGCAGGATCTGGCGCTGCAGGTTGGTCACATCGACCTCATCGAACTCGACGATGCCGATGGTGCCGACCCCGGCCAGCGTCAGGTACACCGCTATGGGCGAACCCAGACCCCCTGCGCCCACCAGCAGCACCTTGGCGTCGAGCAACGCGCGCTGCCCAGCCGAGCCCACCTGGGGCATGATGATGTGCCTGCTATAGCGGTTGACCTGGTATGGCGTAAGAGCCGTAGTCTGGCCGGACTGGTCGTTGGTGCCTGCAGTTTTCGTATCGGTTGTCGTCATCTCTATTCAGTCCTATTTCCGCTGGAACCCCATTCGCCTATCGGGCGTCTATCGGGGGAACCGGCTGATCACACGAAGTGTTAGATGATACGGGTTCGCGTTCGGGGCAGCAAAAACCCCACCATTTTCGTGGTGGGGTTGAGAAAGCCTGGTTCCGGGTCAAGGCCCGGTCTGCACGTTGTCATTCCGTCTAGAAAACGGCCAGGCAATCACGGCTCAACCCCGACTGGGAACGCGTACATATGGTCCCTCGGGAGAGGGGTATTTCATGGTACTTATCGGCTTTTGACGCGGGCATGATAGTATCACTATAGCAACAGACAGTTGCGCGTGCAACGGCTTTGGACAAAGGCACGCATGCGTCAATAGACTGGACCGCGGCTATCGAATACTGGCCCACGGGTATAATGGCGGCCATGTTACTGGCAATAGACATAGGCAACACCAACGTCACGCTTGGTGTGTTTTCAGGTGAGCGGCTCGTAGCCACGGCGCGGGTGGCAACAGAGCCTGGGCGAATGGCGGACGAATACGGCCTGACGCTCAGCCAGATCCTCCCGGCCAAGGGAGTGGCTATCGAACAGGTGGACGCAATTGCGATGTGCAGCGTCGTTCCGCCCCTGACACCCACGTTCGCTGCGCTCTGTGCTGAATATTTCGCTGTCGAACCACTGGTAGTGGGGGCGGGCGTACGTACGGGGGTGCGAGTCCTTTACGACAACCCGCGCGACGTGGGCTCGGACCGCATCGCCGACGCGGTCGCAGCGTTCCACCTGCACGGCGGACCCACCATAGTCGTGGACTTCGGCACGGCCACCGTGTTCGATGCGATTTCGGCCACGGGTGAATACGTCGGAGGCGCAATAGCGCCCGGCATCACCGTGGCTGCCGACTCGCTCTTTCACGCCACCTCGCAATTGCGAAGAGTGGAACTGGTGCGCCCAAAAGACGCCATCGGCAAAAACACCGTGCACTCCCTCCAGTCCGGGCTGGTGCTGGGCTACGCCGAACTGGTCAAGGGCATGGTGCGCCGCTTCACAGAAGAGCTGGGCTCTCCAGACGGCAAGCGGGCAACAATAATCGCCACAGGCGGCCTGGCCCCGCTCATACAAGCCGAGACGGACATCTTCGACACCGTGGACCCTGACCTGACGCTGAAGGGCCTGCGCATCATCCACGAACTGAACCAGTAGTAGAATTGCCCCTATAGCTGCTTAACAGGACACATAAGGCCTTTACCCGACCCGGAAGGGACCTGACATGCCAACACCACTACAGGGCCGCCACATCGCACTCGGTGTGACCGGCTCCATAGCCGCATACAAGGCGCTGGATCTCGCCAGCAAGCTGATTCAGGCCAACGCCACCGTCGTCGCCATGCTCACCGACGGTGCCACCCGCTTCGTCTCGCCCCTGGCCTTCGCGGCCATCACTCATCGGCCCGCGGTCACCGACCTTTACGACCCGCAGTCCGAGCTTGGCATCGACCACGTCGCGCTGGCCGAGCAGGCCGACCTCGTCATCGTCGCACCGGCAACGGCGAACACATTGGCGAAGATGGCCCACGGACTGGCCGACGGCCCTGTAACCACCACGCTTCTAGCCACTGCCGCTCCCGTGCTCGTCGCACCGGCGATGGACGCGCACATGTTTGACCATCCGGCTACCCAGGATAATTTGGCGATCCTGAGAGAGCGCGGTGTCTACGTGGCCGGTCCCGTTTCGGGCCGTATGGCCTCGGGCCTCGTGGGAACCGGCCGCATGGTCGAACCTGCCGACCTTGTCGGCCACGCACGTCTGATACTAGGGCTCACGGGCGACCTGTCTGGACGCCGCCTGGTTGTAACGGCGGGGGGTACCGAAGAGGCCATAGACCCGGTGCGCGTGATAACCAACCACTCCTCCGGCAAGATGGGCTACGCCATCGCCGAGGCCGCACGCGACAGGGGCGCCAGCGTCACCCTGGTCGCCGCACCCAATTCCCTGCCCGACCCGGTGGGCGTATCGGTCGTCAGAGTCACATCGGCGGCGGACATGGGCAGCGCTGTCACGAGTGCAGTAGAGAATACCGACGCGCTGGTTATGGCAGCCGCAGTGTCGGACTGGACGCCCGCCGACGTTTCGCCCCACAAAGCTAAGAAAGGCAGTTCGGACTCGATCACGCTCGAATTGAAAAAAACCGAAGACATCTTGGCCTCTCTAAGCTCGCCGGGCCTGGTAAAAGTCGGATTTGCCGCCGAGACCGAAGGCCTGGAGCGAAACGCCCGGGCCAAGCTGACAGGCAAGGGCCTCGACCTCGTAGTAGCGAACGACGTGACAGATCCCGGCTCGGGCTTTGGCTCCGACGACAACAGGGTGACGCTCATAGGCCGCGACGGTGAGGCGGAACGGTTGCCGAAAATGGCCAAGTACGAGGTCGGCCACCGCATCCTCGACCGGGTGGCGGCCATTCTCACCCAGCGCCCCTAACTGTAGATCGCGCTAGTCCGTCAGGGCGTCCAGCATTGCCAGCGGAGTGGTGGCCAGCAGCCCGGCGTCCACCGGTAGTGTGACACCCGTTATCCACCGGGCATCGTCCGAAGCGAGAAACAGCGCCGCGTTGGCCATGTCCCACGCCGTGCCCTCGGTCTGAAGCGGTGCCGCCCTGCGCCGCAGGTCCCGGCCCCGGGCGTCCACTCTGCCCTCCACCATCGGCGTATAGGCGTGGCCTGGGGCGATGCAGTTCACCCGCACGCCGTCCGCACCGTGGTCTACCGCCATAGCCGTGGTGAGCGCGACAACGCCGCCTTTGGACACGGCATAGGGGATAGCGCCTCCGAATTGGCCCGCGCGTATGCCGACCACCGACGACAGGTTCACTATTGAGCCTCCGCCGCCCTTAATCATCACCGGCACGGCATATCTGGACGTCAGCACCATGCTTTTCAGGTTCACGTCCATCGCCCGCTGGTAGCCGTCCAGGTCCAGGTCGGTCACCGACCCGAGCACGCTAATGCCCACGTTGTTCACCAGCACATCAAGCCTGTTGTAGCGTTCGACTGCGCTCGTAACCGCCGCTCGGCACTGGTCGGGCAGCGACACGTCGGCGACGTGAACGTCCGCTTCGCCGCCCTCGGCCCGAATCGTAGCGACGGTGAGAGCGGCCCGCGCCTCGTCCATATCCACTGCAAGCACGCGCGCGCCCTCCCGTGCGAACAGCCTCGCAATGGCCTCGCCTATGCCGACACCCACTGCATCTGGTCGTGAACCGGCACCGGTGACCATCGCCATCTTTCCGGCCAGTCTGCCGCGTCCCTCCGTCATTTCGTCCATGTGTTGCTCCACTGCCGTCCTGGCTGGCCGTCGTCTCGGCCGAGTGTGACACGTGATGCAGGCGAGCGACAAGCGACCCGGCCCATATTGATGGGCCTGAGCACGGCACCCTAGAATGGGTTACCGAAGGACATTAATGACCACCAACAACCCCGCTCACGAAATACCCAAGGCCTACGAACCGTCGGCGCACGAGACAGACATCTACAAGATGTGGTCCGACGGCGGGTTCTTCGCCCCCGACACCAGTTCCGACAAGCCGCCTTTTGTCATAGTCATGCCCCCGCCCAATGTGACCGGGGCGCTGCACATGGGCCACGCCCTGACCACGGCGCTGGAAGACCTGATGACGCGGTGGCACCGCATGCAGGGCGAGCCGACTCTCTTCCTGCCGGGGGCGGACCACGCAGGAATAGCCACTCAAGTAGTAGTGGAGCGGGAGCTAAAAAAAGAAGGTGCAACCCGGCACGACCTGGGCCGGGAGGAGTTCCTAAAGCGGGTCTGGGAGTGGGTCGAGAAATACGGCAGCCGCATAGACGAGCAGAACAAGCGCCTGGGTGCGTCCTGCGACTGGAGCCGCCGCGCCTTCACGCTGGACTCCGGCCCCAGCCGAGCGGTCCGACAGACCTTTTTCGACCTGTACCAAAAAGGCCTCATCTACAGGGGCGAGCGCATCATCAACTGGTGCCCTAGCTGCACCACCGCCCTGTCCGAACTCGAAGTCAAATACTCCGATGAAGACGGTGCGCTTTATCACATTCGCTATGTGCTGGAGGACGGCTCCGGCGAACTGGTCATCGCTACTACGCGTCCTGAGACGCTACTAGGAGATACGGCCGTAGCTGTGAACCCCGACGACGAGCGCTATAGCGCCTTCATCGGCAAGACCGTTTCGCTGCCGATACTCGGACGCAGCATTCCCGTCATCGGGGACGAGGTCGTGGAGACGGAGTTCGGCACCGGCGCTCTCAAAGTAACTCCGAGCCACGACCCCACAGACTTCGAGATCGGCGAGCGCCACGGCCTCGAATCGATCAACATCATGAACCTGAACGGGTCGCTCAATGAGCATGCAGGCCCGTTCGCCGGTCAGGACCGGTTCGCAGCCAGGGAGGCCGTGGTCGAGCGGCTACGAGAAGACGGCCTGCTCATCGAAGTCGAGCCCTATCGCCACTCGGTCGGGCACTGCGACCGCAGCGGCGACATGGTCGAGCCGCTGGTCAGCCGCCAGTGGTTCGTCAAGACCTCCGAGCTTGCGGCCCCGGCCATCGCCGCCGTTAGGGACAGGAGCATAAAGATCGTCCCGGAGCGGTTCGAGAAGGTCTATTACAACTGGATGGAGAACATCCGCGACTGGTGCGTGAGCCGCCAACTGTGGTGGGGCCACCGCATCCCCGTGTGGTACTGCGACGACTGCGAAGAGGTGATCGTCGCCATTGACGACCCGACAACCTGCACCAGGTGCCGCTCTGGCAACTTACGGCAAGACCCGGATGTGCTGGACACCTGGTTCAGCTCCGGCCTGTGGACTCATTCGACTCTCGGTTGGCCTGACGCGACCGGCGATCTAGACCGCTTCTACCCCGGCACCGTCATGGAGACCGGGTACGACATCCTGTTCTTCTGGGTGGCCCGCATGATCATGCTGGGCATGTTCAACAACGGCGGCCAGGCACCGTTTAGCACGGTCTACCTGCACGGCCTCATCCTCGACCCCGAGGGGAAGAAGATGAGCAAGACCAAGGGCAACGTCACCGACCCGCTCGACCTGGCGGACGCCTACGGCACCGACGCCCTGCGCTTCGCGCTGACCACGGGCAACGCCCCCGGCAACGACATGCGCTTAAACGAACAGAAGCTGGAGTGGGCGCGCAACTTCGCCAACAAGGTGTGGAACTCCGCCCGGTTCGTAATGATGAACATGGACCGGCATCAAGATGCGCTCGAAGACTGGAGCGAACGGCCGACCCCTCAGCACCGGGAAGATCGGTGGATACTCAGTCGTCTGGCGCGCACGGCGCAAGACGTCAATACGAACATGGAAAACTTCCAGTTTGGAAACGCGCAAAAAACGCTGCACGGCTTCATCTGGAACGAATACTGCGACTGGTACATCGAAATGGCCAAGGTGAGGGTCAGGGCCGGGGACCTGTCTCCCCTGCCCGTCCTTGCCTACGTGCTGGAACGAGCCCTGCGGTTGCTGCATCCGTTCATGCCGTTCGTCACCGAGGCCGTATGGCAGCAGTTGACCGACCGGCTCCCAGAGGAAACCAAAGAGCGGCTGGGAGGCGATGGTCGGGCGCTGATCGTGGCGAGCTACCCAACCGTCGACGACGGCGTGTTAGACGAGCGGGCAGAGGGCGAGATCGAGACAGTCGTGGAACTGGTGCGAGCCGTGCGCAACCTGCGGGCCGAGTTCCGCGTAAATTCGTCGCAGCGCATACCGGCCGTTGTGAACGCCCCTGGCATGGCTGACGTGATGAGAGAAGAAACTGGCGCTATCTGCGCACTGGCGATGATCGAACCTTTGACGCTCGGTCAGGCCGACGGCGACGCCGCCGCTTCTCTGGTGCTCAAGCACAGCACCGTGACTGTGCCCCTCGCAGGGGTCGTGGACATTGAGGCCGAAATTAAACGCCTGAACGAAGAGCTAGCCACACTGGCGCGGGGCGCCAAGGGGCTGGAGGGGCGGCTGTCGAACGAGCAGTTCCTGGCCAAAGCTCCGGACGAGGTAGTGGAAAAAGAGAGGGCGCGCCTAGCCAGCCTGAAAGAGCGCCGCGAGCGAGTGTCGAACATTCTTAGCCGACTGGGCCGCTAGCCAACTATTCGTGGCGACGGCGCAATCGGGCTCTATTTGCGGCGACGGCGCAACTGCGCCTGGGCCGCCAGCCTGGCCATCTGGTCGAGGCCCTTTTTGGTGTCTGAGGCCATCTTTGCCTGGTCGGAGTGCTTTACCCGGTACCCAAACAGCCAGTAGGTCAACTCCCGCCCCTGTCTGAGCGACATGCCCTTGCCCAACCGGGCACCTGTGTCGGCCCTGAACTCGGCTACGAGCTGGTCTCGCGGTGCGCCGTATAACCGCTCGAACGCCTCTTCCGTCTCGTCAGTACGGTATCGGGCTCCTCCTGAAACGTTGCGCTTACGCACTTCGCCTTCAACCGCGTGTAGCAAAGCTTCCTCCACCGTTACCCCATAGTGAAAGTTGAGGTAGCCCCTGTATTTATCGACACTCAGCCGATCCTTCATCAGGTCGCCCACGGACCGGGGCAGGAGACGGTCGGGTAGCTGGCCCCTGAGCAGCAGGCCTTCTCGTTCATCGCCGGGTATCAGGTCGTTGGCGGCGGTGCACAATCGCTGAGCCAGGAGCGGCCAGTCGAAAGCCTCTCCGGAAATGAAAAACCGTAGCCGCCTACCCCGGTGAGTATCCTCAGGGGCCGACCACCTGGTCATAGCGTCTACCAGGGCGACCACCCAATCCTCACCGCCCTCAATGGCCCCACGGAAGCGGTCCATGTTCCCGGCCTCGCCGTGGGCGACGCCAGCGGCCTTGGCAGGGCGGCCTGAGGGGGTAGGTGCGTCCCGAGAGCCGGTGTCCGGCTCGTCGGCGTCGCGGTTCACGCGCCGTGACACTTCTTGTACTTCTTGCCGCTGCCGCAGGGGCAGGGCTCGTTTCGGCCCACCTTCGCCTTGCCCACAGGAACGGCCTCGACTCCGTGGTTGCCGACTGCGCTGGCCATCACAGACTTCTGCCCTCGCATGGCCTGCCCAGCCTGCACGGCGGCCCCTCGGCCAGCGGTGGCCTGCGCGCCGTTAGCACCGGTCCGTTTGACAGCCGAACCCGCAGGTGCCGGGACCATGTGATAAATGGCATGAACGACATCGTGCTGAATCTTGGCCAGCAGCTCATCGAACTGGTCCCTTGCCTCTTTTTTGTACATGACCAGGGGGTCACGCTGGCCGTATGCATACAGCCCGATACCCTGGCGCAGGTGCTCGATGGAAGTGAGGTGTTGCACCCAGTTCATGTCGATGACCCGGAGCATGACGTGCCGCTCAATGACTCGCATGAGTTCGGGCGACAACTCGGTTTCTCGCCTCTCGTACGTGACCTCGGCAATGTCGAGGAACTTTTCCTCAATCTCCTCGGCTGTCATGTCGTACAGGGGCTCGGGGTCGGCGTCCTCGGGGCTGAGCGGGAATATGGCCCCGATCTCCTTGACCATCGGCTCGAGTTCCCAGTCGTTATTGGAAAGCCCTTGTAGATAGCCTGCCAGCACCTGGCTGAGTTCTGCCTCGACCATTCCCAGGATGTTGGCCCGCAGTTCGGTACCGGTGAGCACCTTGTCGCGCTCTTCGTAGACGACTTCGCGATGCGTGTTGATGACGTCGTCGTACTCGACCAAGTGCTTGCGCATGTCGAAGTGGTGGCCCTCCACCTTCACCTGCGCGTTCTCAATGGTCTTGGTAATCATCCTGTTTTCCAGGGGGGTGTCGTCGTCGATGCCCGACCACGACATGATCGTTTTCATCTTGTCGCCCGCGAAGCGCTTCATCAGGTCGTCTTCCAGTGACACGTAGAAACGGGTGCTGCCGGGGTCGCCCTGCCTGGCCGACCTGCCTCGAAGCTGATTATCTATACGGCGGGCGTCGTGTCGCTCGGTGCCAATTACGTGGAGGCCGCCCGAGTCAACGACGCTGTCGTGATCGGCCTGCCATTCGCTCTCAGTTCGGCTGTCGGGGCT
>CAUZIR010000017.1:0-13223 GCA_963579815.1 Dehalococcoidia bacterium | reverse complement strand
GCTGAGCGTTGGGTCCGAGACGGGCAAGGGCAACAAGCAAGTGCGAGAGACCACCGAGTTGCTACAGGCGAGCGGCCTCAACTTTGTCGGCAACGTCGAGGGCGACGACCTGCCTGCTGGCATCGTAGACGTGGTCGTGTGCGACGGCTTTGCAGGCAACGTGGTTATGAAGCTGACCGAAGGCATAGGCGTGTCGTTGATCGAGCACCTTGCCAATGCGGTGAACGGGCAGGTGACGCCGGAGGCCATGAACCTCATCAAGGGCGAAATACTAAAGACGACCAACCCGGCTCAGGACCTCGGCGGCGGCCCCCTGCTGGGCGTGAACGGCGTAAGCATCATCGGTCACGGCCGGGCAGACGCCGTCGAAGTGGCAAATGCCATAGCCACAGCCAAGCTAGCACTTGACCTGGGCTTCATAGAGCGCCTCACCGAGCGCCTGGCCACCGTCCGTGCAGTTGTAGAAATCGAGTCGGAGAGTTGATTGACTGAAGACGTGAACGGGATAGCCGGAAAATACGCCCTGGTCACCGGTGCGGCCAAGGGCATTGGCCGATCGTCATCGCTCAGACTGGCCGAAATGGGCGTCAACGTGGCGGTAAACTACCGCTCGTCTGAGACAGAGGCACAAACGCTCGTGGACGAGCTCAAGGACCTGGGAGTGGGCTCCTTCGCTGTCCAGGCCGACGTGGGCCAGCTCGACCAGGTCAAGGCCATGGTAGAAGCTGTCGGCGAGCGGTTCCCCCACATCGACATCCTCGTCAACAACGCTGGCATCATCGACGACACGCTTTTGGTGCGCATGGGCGACGAAGCGTGGAGCAAGGTCATCGACACCAATCTCAACGGCACCTTCTACTGCACCCGCGCCTACGTACGGGGCATGATGCAGCGTCGCTGGGGGCGGCTCATAAACGTCGGCTCCATTGTGGGAATAAGAGGCAACGCGGGGCAGGCCAACTACTCGGCGTCCAAGGCCGGGATCATTGGCTTCACCAAGTCCGTTGCGAAAGAGTTGGCACCCAGGGGCGTGACGGCCAACGTGGTCACGCCCGGCTACATCCGTACACAGACGGTCGAGGTGCTGGGCGAGAAGTTCGAAGAGCGAATGCGAGCCCTGATACCGATGGACTACATTGGCAAGCCCGACGACATCGGCCACATGGTCGCCTACGTCGCCTCCGAGAAGGCCAGCTACATGACGGGACAGGTGGTCAGTGTCGATGGCGGCCTGGCCGTCTAGCCAGCCTATTTCCGCATGGACAAGCCAGCCAAACAGTTCCAGGGCAAAGTCGCCCTAGTTACCGGTGCCAGCAGGGGTATCGGACGCGCCATAGCCCTGGACCTGGCTGCCAGGGGCGCAGACATCGCCTTTAACTACATGCGCAGCCACGACGCGGCCGCCGAGACAGAGGCGTCCGTCCGCGAGCTTGGCGTCGACTGTCTCCGCCTGAAAGCGCAGGTCGGCGACCCCGACAAAATTCAGCAGATGTTCGAGTCGGTCGCCGACCACTACGGCCGACTGGACATACTCGTTAACAATGCAGCGTCCGGTGTTCAGCGCGACGCCGTTGACCTGGAACCCAAGCACTGGGACTGGACCATGTCCGTTAATGCCAGGGCGCCGTGGCTGTGCTCTGTTGCGGCCACAAAGCTCATGCCTAACGGCGGCAGCATCGTGAACATCTCCTCAATGGGTTCCGTGCGCGTCCTGCCCCACTACTTCTCCGTTGGCACATCCAAGGCAGCCCTGGAAGCGGTCACCCGTTACCTTGCGGTCGAGTTTGGACCCCTCGGCATACGGGTGAACGGCGTCTCTGGCGGCTACATCGAGACCGATGCGTTTGACTCGTTTCCCAACCGGGAAGAAATGCTGGCGGCGACCGGGTCCACCATTGCCGGGCGAGCACTCAAAGCGCAGGACATGGCCAGCGCCGTGGCGTTCCTGTGTTCCGACGACGCCGAGATGATCAGGGGCCAGGTGCTGGTGGTCGACGGCGGAGTGACGCTCACCGCCTGACAGGACCCGATACCGGGCGAAACTGGAGCACATCGTGATAACTGGCATCAACCACACTGGAATAGTCGTTGCCGACCTGGAAGAGGCCATAGCCTTCTACACCGACGTGCTCGGGCTGAAGCTGGTTGAACGGCGCGAGAGAGACGGCGGTCCCATTTCCCAGGTTCTGGACTACGACAATACCCACATCAAAGTTGCGGACGTCGTCGCGCCCGACGGCCGGGTCATCGAGCTTATCCACTACCTGAACCCGGAGCCCGCCGAGCGACCCTCCGAAGAGCGAAGCCTGCTGGGCGCCAGTCACACCGCGTTCAACGTCGACGACATGGCGGCCACCTTCCAGCGTATTACGGAAAATGGCGCTCGCGAGTTGAATCCTCCAGTTGCGGTCGTCCCTGGTAAGGCCGTCTGCTACCTGCAAGACCCCTGGGGCAACTGGCTGGAGCTAATCGAGCAGAACTAGGCCCCAGTGTCGGGCGGCTTCAGCGCCGCGATGGCTCCCGCAGGCCCGATAGCGACCTCGGCATTCTCGTACGCACGCCTGACGTAGGCCAGGCCGACGAACCCGCCGCTTGGGTGCGCGGCGACCGATGTGATCGCGCCGATCACCTTGCCATCGCCGTTCACGTCGTCGCCAATAGAAACCGATTTAGCAGACACTGGCCCTGTCGGCCAGTTCAACACGGCGAGCCTGCGCTGCACCTTGTCATAGGTGTTCAGGCGTGCCACCACCTCCTGGCCTATGTAGCAGCCCTTGTTGAAGCTGATCGAATCGATCAGGCCAGCCTCAAGCGGGTTGTGGTCCTCGTTTAGCTCGCTGGCAAAAGCGGGGATGCCTCGCTCGATCCTGACCGCCTCCAATGCCTCAGGGCCCACGAACTCGGCGTCCCCGGCCAGCGCGTCTCTCATGGCCTGGCCGTCGGAACCCGCGACAATGAAATCGAGCGTGCCCGTGCCGAGAAAGTCCGTACGGACAACAATCGCTTTCACACCGGCCACGTCTGCCTCGACCACCCCGTATGGTGGCAGGTCCGCCGCCGTGGCTCCTGTTAGCCGTTGCGCAGTAGCAAGGGCGAGCGGCCCAGCAATACCGGCAATGGAGTATTGGTCAGTGACGTCCGAGACGACCACGTCCTCGGCGAACGTGTAAAAGTCGATCCACTCGGAGACTCGGGCTGCCGCGTCTTTGGAACAGAGCACGAGCAGGTAGTCGCCCATATGGACAACGGTGGGCAGGTCAATGACGCGGCCCTTGTTGGTGGTCAGCACCGTGGACGCGCCCAGGCCAGGCGCGAGTGCGGCCAGGTCGTTGGTAGAGAGCCGGTCCAGCAGATCGACCGAGTCCTTGCCTTCGACTCGGAGCAGGCCGACGTTGGGCCTATCTACGACCGCCAGTCCCTCCGTCAGGGCTCGGTACTGGTCAAGTTGGGGGGCTAGCCGGGACAGAGCCACTTACGCGGCCCTAGACGCTAAAAGAGGTGCCGCAGCCGCAGGTGGTCTTGGCGTTGGGGTTATTGAACACGAAGCCCTTGCCATTCAACCCGCCCGAGTACTCCAGTACCGTACCGGCCAGGAAGACATACGACTTCTTTGGCACGTGCAACCGCAGGCCGTGCTGCTCAATGGTCTTGTCGTCCTCCCCAGCGCTCTCGAGGTCGAGCGTGTAGGTGAGGCCGGAGCAGCCGCCGCCCTTTACCGACACGCGCAGATCCTTGTCCGGCTTGCCACTCTTGGCGGCGAAAACTCTGATGTGATCCGCTGCCTCCTCGCTGATCGAGATGGTCAGCGGCTTGCGAGCGGGCCGAGAAGTTGTAGTCACGTTCTGCCTCTCCCTATGGTCAGGCTATCGTCCGGACAGGAATCCGGCAGCCTGGCTGCGGCGAGTATTGTTGACCCGCTTCATTAATTTTATGGGGGTTGGAGTGCGTGGTCAACACGAATCCCCTCCTGTGTTGCCTTATACGACTCTGTTATGTGCCCTTGTATGATGGCCGAAATTCTGCCGCGCCCTGGCGGCGGAGATAAAAGGGGGGCGTCCTGTCAGTAAAAATAGGCATTGGCATGAGCGGTTGGCCCTTCGGGAACGAGGGCCCGGACGCGCTGTGGGAGTGGGTCGAGCACGCCGAGCGGTCCAGCATCGACTCCATCTGGCTAACCGACCGCATAGTCGCCGACCGGCTCAACGTCGAGCCTATAGTCGCGCTCTCCTTCATCGCTGCCCGAACCCGGCGCATGCTGGTCGGCACCAGCGTTCTCGCCCTGCCGCTTCGCCAGCCGACCATCCTGGCCAAAGAGATAGCAACGTTGGACTTCCTCTCTGGTGCACGGGTTCTCCCCGCCATAGGCCTGGGCACCGAGGACGAGCGCGAGTACGAGGCTGCCGGTGTCGCACGGGCAGACCGTGCTGCGCGTACCGACGAGATGGTCGAGGTGATGCGGCTGCTGTGGTCGGGCGAGCCGGTCACCTACAGGGGCCGCTTCTACTCCCTGACCGACGTTGCTATACGACCGAGACCCGTGCGGCCCGAGCTGCCTCCTATCTGGGTCGGCGGTCGGTCCCATGCCGCGTTGCGACGCGTTGCGCGGCTCGGCGACGGCTGGCTGGCCTCGCAAGTGACGCCCGATGAGGTGTTGGCAGGCAAGCGCACCATCGACGGCCTGGCAGGGGAGTACGGACGGGCTATAGACGACGACCACCACGGCGTCATCCTCACTTACTGCTTCGCTGACAGTCGAGCCGAGGCAGAGCGCCTTGCCGAGCCGTTCCTCATACCCGGTCGCAAACGGGCCGATGTACCTGCGGAACGACTGGACGCGCTGGGTACGGTGTCCAGCGTGACGGCGCTGTTGGACGAGTTCGTTGAGGCAGGTGCCACCAAGTTCGTGCTTCGGGCGGCGTGCCCGCCCCAGATGATGGGCGAACAGCTACAGGCGCTTATCGACGAGGTGATTCCCCGTTATCACGGGTGATGGGGTGCCCCATGTGGCCCGGCCTGTCAGGCTCTAAGGGCCGAGGCCCAGCTTGCCGAGCAGTTTCTCTAGCTGCGCTGCCTCGCTGGCCGTTAGTCCAGCGAGGACCTCACCGGTCACCTTTGCCTGTAGTTCGAGCACGCGGTTGGACATCTCAACGCCCTCTTCCGTCAGTTCGACCAGCAGGCTTCCTCGGCGCGGCGGGCTTCATAGCCCTGGCGCTGGTGGTGGCGGTGTTCCTCATACCCAGGCGGGCCTGTCCGACGACCCTGAGCCCGCGCTAGCACCCCTGCCCCAGGAGAGCCAGGTGGGAGAGCCAGTCCAGTCTTAAGAATTACCGGCGGCCCCTGTCACGGGCGCAGGGGCCTGCCCTTGTCGCCCGGCAGCCAGCTCTCCCATACGTCGTACAACTCGCTCGACGGCGTTCGCGCCCCAACGGTGGCCGAGAACCCCCCGTCGACCGCTATCGTCTGCCCGGTCATGTAGCTACCGGCGTCCGATGCCAACAGCAGCAGGGTCCCCACCAGTTCCTCCGGGTCCCCGAAGCGACCCACCGGTATCTGTCCCCAGACATGCTCCGTAACTGGAGGGTTGGTGCGCACGAACTCCGACATCTCGCTGGGGAAGTAGCCGGGGGCGATGCAGTTCACCCGCACGCCCCGGTCGCCCCAATTGGCGGCTACATTCTGTGTGAGATTGATAACGGCAGCCTTGGTCGCCGAGTAGCCGGGCGACATCATACCCTTTGAGCCGCCCAGGCCGCCGATGGACGAGATGTTGATGATCGACCCGCCCTTGCCGCGTTCGATCATGCCGGTGCCGACTATCCGGGTGCAGTGCCAGACGCCGAGCAGGTTCACCCGCACCGTCTCTGCGAAGTCGTCGTCCGCAATGCGCTCTGCGAACGGGCTGCCCTCGGCCTCGATGCCAGCGTTGTTGACGAGTATGTCGATACGGCCGAATCGTTTGACGGCCGCTTCTGCGACGGCCCGCACCTGTTCTGCGTCGCCCACGTCACAGCGCAGAGCCAGCACCCGTTCGCCGGTCGGGTCCAGCTCGCTGGCGACCTCGCGCAGCCGGTCCCCCCGGCGGGCACAGATGGCGACAGATGCGCCATTAGCCAGCAGGGCGCGGGCGAAGGTCACCCCCAACCCCGACGAGGCCCCCGTTACGAGCGCCGTCTTGCCTGAAAGATCGAATAGTTCATCGCGGTTGAGCATTAATTTCCCCTCAGAACTTGTTGATCGGGTTATAGAGACGGTATGCGAAAGGTTTACAATCTTCCGACTAACCCGCTAGCTTCCGACTAACCCGCTGGTCCCCGACTCACCCGACTGGAGAACCATATGATCGCAGACCTGACCGGAACAAACGCCCTCGTAACGGGAGCAGCCAGCGGCCTAGGCTTCGGCATCGCCGAGGTCCTGGCAAAACAGGGAGCCGCAGTCGTGGTGGCCGACCTTAACCTGGCCGGGGCGGAGAAGGCGGCCGGTGAGATCGTCAAGTCCGGTGGCAAGGCGACCGCGGTGCAAATGGACGTCACCGACGCGAACTCTGTCCGTTCGGGCGTCACAGCCGCCATGGACGCCTTCGGACAAGTCGACACGCTCGTCAACAATGCCGGTGTCATCGGGGCCCCAGGCTGGCACGAGCGGCTCGACGTTACGCCGGAGGACTGGTCCTTCACCTTCGACGTGAACGTCCGTGGCACGGTCAACGTGACCGAGGCGTTGGAAGCTCACATGACCGAGCGCGGTAGCGGGCGAATCGTCAACATCGCGTCCATCGCCGGTAAGACAGGCAACCCGGATCGCTCCAGCTACAACGCGACCAAAGCGGCGGTCCTCAGCTACACCCAGTCCATGGCCCTGCGGTTGGCCCCCCATAACATCACCGTGAACAGCATCTGCCCCGGCATGATCTGGACGCCGATGTGGGACAAGATCTCCGCTCGCCAGTTCGCTTACGGGTCGGAAGTCTTTACAGACCTGGGCGAAGCCGAGACCAACAGAGAGCTATTTGATCGCCTTATCGAGTTCTCCACGCCCCTGGGGCGCCCCCAGCTGCCGGAAGACATCGGCTACGCAGTCGCCTTCCTGGTTTCTGAGCAGGCTCACAACATTACCGGTCAGTCCCTGAACGTGGACGGAGGCCGGGTCATGAGCTAGTCTGCCGTTTATGTATTCAATTGACCTGTCAGACAAGGCGGCCGTCGTCTTCGGCGTCGCCAACCACCGCTCCATCGCCTGGGCAATCGCCGACATCCTGCACCAGGCCGGGGCCAAGGTCGCGCTCGCCTACCAGAACGAGCGGCTCAAGCGCAGCGTTGAAAAACTGGTGGCCGACTGGGACGACCCGCTGCTGTTCGAGTGCGACGTGAGCGAAGACGGCAACATCGAGCGAGCGTTTGAAGGTGCGGTCGCAAAACTGGGCAGGCTCGACGTGGTTATCCACTCCATAGCTTTCGCCAATCGCGAGGACCTGGGTGGACGCTTCGTCGAGACGCCCCGAGAGGGGTTCAGGGTGGCCCTGGACGTCAGCGCCTACTCGCTCGTACCCATTACCCGCTACGCAGCGAACCACATGAAGCCCGACGGCGGCAGCATCTTGACCATGACCTTCCAGGCCGGTGAGCGGGTCTTCCCCGGCTACAACGTTATGAGCACCGCCAAGGCGGCCCTGGAAAACGAGGTGCGGCAGCTCGCCCACGACATGGGGCCGGAGAACATACGCGTCAACGCCGTGTCCGCAGGTCCAGTGGACACGCTGTCTTCGAGGGTCATTGCCGGGTACTCGGACATGAAAAAGGCCGCCGCCGAGCGGTCTCCACTAAAACGTAATGTCACGGTGGCCGAGGTCGCCAAGACCGCTCTCTACCTGTGTTCGGACCTGTCCACAGGCGTCACCGGTGAGGTGGTTCACGTCGACAGCGGCTACCACGTAATGGGGATATAACGCCTCAGTTGACCGCTAGTTCCTCATCAGTCGCGGCCCCCTCGGTCGTGGCAATGGACGTCGGCGGCACCAACCTGCGGTACGCCCTTGTCAGGCATGCCCAGCAGGCGTCGGCCCCAGTGCGCCAGGCGTCAAAAGGTCTGGAAATCGTCAGGCGGGACGCCGTCCTGACCGGCGATGAAGAGGGCCGTGACGCGATAATGGACCGCATCATCGAGGCCACCCGAACCGCTAGCGGTTGGTCTAACGTCAAGCCCGTTGGGGTTGGTCTGGCGATGGCCGGACCGACCGACCCGATAACCGGCGTCATGTTTCGGCCACCCAACATCGTGCCCTTCGATGGCTTCTCGCCTATGGCCGCACTCGTTGAACGGCTGGGGGTGAACGCCGTGACGGCGAACGACGCCACCATGGCGGCGCTGGGCGAGCACCGGTACGGGGGACACGGCAAATCCGACAACCTCGTCTATCTCACCCTCAGCACCGGGGTAGGTGGCGGGCAAGTTGTGAACGGGGAACTCTACACCGGCGCAGGCGGGTTCGCCGGGGAGTGGGGGCACATGACCATCGACCCCAACGGCCCCGAGTGCAACTGTGGCAACCGGGGAGACCTGGAGTCGTTCTGTTCCGGCCCGGGCGTGACGCGCATGGCCCGCCGAATGCTTGAAGAGAGTAATCAAGAAAGTGTGCTCAGACTCACCGCGCCCGAGGCCCTGACGCCGAAGGGCATCGAACTTATTGCCCGAGATGGCGACGCCCTGGCCAAGGCGATCTATGAGGAGGCAGGCCGCTACCTGGGTATTTCCGTGGCAGGCATTCTCAGTGCGGTCGACCCCGACGTAGTCGTCATAGGCGGCGGGGTGTCCAATGCGCTCGACCTGATGATGCCCAGCGTGGAACGTGAACTCTCATGGCGGGCGATGGAGCAGCACCGGGGTCGCCTGCCCGTGGTGCGCGCCAAGTTGGGCGACGACAGCGCGCTGTTGGGGGCCGCAGCGCTAGCGCTGCAAGCTTTCAGCTAGTCGTTCTCAGATCAGGCGCGTGAGAGCGCTGGCGCTACTCGACGATGACGGCCAAGGTGGCCACGTAGTCGGCCAGGTCGATCGTCTCACCGGCCACGGGATAGGGCTCCATTGCCAGGAACACCACCGAGAACTTGCCCAGCTTCTTGATCGTTGGCCCCACCTGTCCTACTTCCAGCACGAGTGTGGTTTCACCGGTGGGAAGCGAGCCGCTGGCGGTATCTACCCTAATGGTGACCGTGCCCGGAGTGATGCACTCGGCACCTGTGGGGCAGCGTGAGTCTTCGATGACCGCAAGGAAAAAAACCGACAGGCCGCTCACCAAGCTGGGGCTGGCCACCTTCTGGTCGAGGTGGAGGGCGACGGGGATGTTGTTCAATACCTCGGTAGTGCGCTGACCCTCGGGGGCCATCACCGTGTCTTCGAACACCGGGCCAACGGCCTCTTCGGCGGCCATCTCCTCGGCCATGGTCTCTTCAGAGGCAGCAGGTTCGGGGACTTCGGTGGCAGCGGCCTGGACCTCGGTGACCGCAGTCGGGGCAACTACCACTGCGTCGCCGTCGGAGTCCGAGCAAGCCGCAACTGCGATCGCGAACAGGAACGCCGCGACGGTGAGAATACCTAACCTGTAGCTCAATATGACTTCCATACTTACCAATGCCAGAGATGGCGAAGCGGTGCCGTAAGCCCGAACTTTATCACAGGCCTTGGGCGCAGGCCGATGCGACGGACGTTTACTCTCGGCCAAGAGGCTGACGAGTGAAGCCGACCCCAACCACCTTTCCGACTCCCGCGCGCTTCAGTGCTGCGGCACATTCCGACATAGTCGCCCCGGTGGTGACCACGTCGTCGATGAGCACGACCGTGCCCGTCGCTAGCGGCTCGCACTCGAACGCGGCCTCGACGCCCGTCCGCCTCTGGCCCACACTCGCCAGCGTGACCTGGGGCACGCCTTTTACTATGCGCCTTAGAGAACGAGAGTCGACTTCGATCCCCGTTAAGCGGCCGAGATCGCGGGTGATGAGCGCCGACTGGTTGTACCCACGTCGTCGCTCCCGCGATGGGTGCAATGGGACCGGGACGATGGCGTCGCCCGAAACCGACTCGCGATCGAGAAACTCCGATAGCAGCCCGGCAATGCGTTCGGAGTAGGCGCGGGCGTCGTTGTACTTGAGCTTGTGCACCAGCTCCCTGGCAGCGCCTTGAGCAAGGTACGGAGCCACTATCTGGTCGAAAGCTGGCCGGGTTTCGGCGCATCGTCTGCACACCAGGGCCGAGTTCGGCTCGGCGCACCGAGAACAAAACGGACGCTTTAGGGCGGACATGTCGGCTTCGCAGCGCTCGCACAGCGGCGAGCCCTCGCGGCCGCACGTAACGCATGCCATAGGCACCACAAGGTCCAAGACGACCCGGACCGCTCGCTTCAGCTGGCGAAACGGAGGCAGGCCGGCCAATGGGAGGTCTTTAAGGAACTGCATTGCCGGGCTCTACTGAATGCCCGTCAACTCCTGCTCGACGTTTGCCGCCAGCATCGCCAGGGTGCGTCCATACTGACCGGCGAACTGGTCCATCACCCCCCGGTAAAAGCCCATGCCCACCTCTGCGTTCTCGTGGCAATACGCCGTCAGGGCGTCTATGGGGATGGCGACCACCTCCATGTCGGTCCTCGCCCTGCAATTGGTCACCAGGTTTCCAGAGCCCCGCATTGCGGCCCAGGGAAACGACTCGCCCGGGCCCGCCAGGCGAACTGCGATCTCTCCGGCCCTTGAGTCATCCGTTTGGGCCCCATAAGACAGCTCTGCCTGTCCGCTGAAAATCACATAGAACGTCGTCGGGGGTTCGTCGGTATGGCCGAGCAGCGTGCCTGCCTCGACAACTCGTCGCTCACCCAGCGCCAGGATCCCACTCGCCTGTTCGCTACTCAGGTGTGCGAAGACATCCACGCGTCTCATGTCAGACTTCTTGGGCATCTCTCGTCCTTTCTAAAGGGCCGATTCCTCTATCCACTGGCCCACGGTTTTCGCCCCGTGGTCGGTCAACTCCCAGATCCCCCTGGCCGGGCCGCGCTTCAGCAAACCGCGCTCGGCCAGCCGGTGCCTCGTCCACTGGGCCGTGCTACGCCAGCGTACGACGCCCGTCGATGGCAGTCGCTCGTAGTCAACGTCCTTAAGGACATGCCGCAGCTTCTCCTCGACTATAGGAAGTACCTGGTACATGACCCCGGCGCCGCCCAGTTCGTGCAGCGCTTCCAGCAGCGGCCTTTCGAAGGCACGCTCGGAGGTTTTTTTGCCTCTTGGCAGGCGTTTGGTCTCGGGTTGCGCGTCTTCAGAACCATGCCTCTCGGTCGCGCCATTCGTCTCGACCTCGTCGAGCAACTTGCGGATCGTCGAGTCCGGCGTGTCTTCAAGGGGGATGGCCCAAACCTTCAGGCGTTCCCAGGTCTTGTCACTAATTCGCACCACCGGCATGCAATCCTCCCAAGACATATGCAGCCCCCGTGAAACCAGCCCAATCGGGGCGAGACGGGCCAAAACGGGCCGAATCGAAAGGGCGCAACAAGGTAACAAAGTTACGTGCTAACGTCAAAAAGGGAGCCCGGTGCCTGGTGGAGGCCTACCGGTGGCCTGGCGGTTTCCTGCGTGCGACAGTAGACCCAACAGTGGGGCCGATTGGGTTCCTCCGGGATTCTACGGCACGTACAACTCGGTCGTGGCCTCCGCTACAACCACCCCACGACTGAGGGTTGGGAGCGCCATCGGAGGTGGACATCATGAGACGTAACGCATTGGCGATGGGGAGTACTCTCCTCGTCTTGTGGTTGTTCGGTGCCTGTAGCGGTCAGGAAGCCGTTGCTCCGACTCCCGACCCCACTCCGACACACACGTACTCCAACGGTGAAGCAATCGCTGTGGTGAAAACTTGGCTCTCCTCTGTAACTCTCAATACCGTCTCCGAATCGTGCGGGGGATACATCGCGAATCAAAGTCCGAAGTGGACTGAGACGGCACTTGAATCCGGTGTTTGGGAGGTCCGCGCAAACTCCGATCGAAGAGATGGCGAGTGGAAAGTGGTTGAAGGGACCAACTCTGTAGACGTCGTAGAACCGTTCGTTCGCCGCGACTGCTAGTCGTTACGGTTGAAGTACCAGACTTGGAACCCTGCCAACGAGTTCGCCGACCGTGACGAGTACATCGGTGCCCTAGTCGGCATCCTGATGACGCTCGGAGGACAGCGCATCAAGGCGATCTTCCGGCTGCTGGAGATCGAGTACAACCCTGATATCTATAACCAGGGAGAGTTGCTGGTGAGGGCGCTATGAGGATGCTCTGGCCCGAAACTCAACGAGTTGGAGCGGTACCTGTTCGAGGTACTTGGGAAGTGAGATGAGTGAACGGTCGGTATGTGGTTAAGAGTTGATTCTAGCCTCGGTTGCTCCCAACATTGCTCCCAAGGACGGTCGGCCGGGTTGCACGTACGAACGGCCCGTACCCGGCGAGCCGTCCATAGACTGCATTAGAGTTGGTCGGGGTGGCCGGGATCGAACCGGCGACCTCTTGCTCCCAAAGCAAGCGCGCTACCGCTGCGCCACACCCCGTTGACTGGTGCGCCTCCCCTGGCGGGCCTTTAGGCCGAAAAGCGCCGAAAAAATGACCTACGCGATGGAGATGCAGGTCACCGTTCGGACCACCCCTTGGAGCGGGTGGACCTCCTCAGTGATCAGACGCCCGATGGCGTTGACGTCCGTTACCTCCACCTTGGCGATGATGTCATATGGGCCGCTGACAAAGTCCGCCCCCGTCACCTCGGCCAGTTCACGCAGCCCGCGAATGACGTTGAACGACAAGCCGGGCTCGGCCTCAATCAGCAAGTAGGCCGTCTTTGACATCGGGACCTCTCTCTCACTCGGTGCCTATCAACATACAGACCGGCACGGAGCCCTCTGTGTGACCCCATGTGTGACTGGGAGACGTACATTCTCCCTCATTCCCGGTCCCTAAGCACGCCCGACACCTGCCGGGCGATTGAATACCATGCATCGACGGCGGTTGGACCACACCCTACGCTGCCGCCTGACCATCTCCCATGCGGATAAAACTCACCATAGCAGCACTAATCTTGGCGAGTTTCGCGGTGTTCGTGTCATCGGTGCCGGTTCACCCGGTACACGCAGACGGTGGTGACCTCCCGGCCCCCGATCATCCGCCCGGCCAATCGTTCGAACTTGACCAGACTTCCCCGAGGAACAAGGCGTCGGA
>CAUZIR010000016.1:0-13535 GCA_963579815.1 Dehalococcoidia bacterium | reverse complement strand
ACACGCCGACCAGCCCGAAGCCATCCAACGCCCGCAGCGCCGATGCCGAGTACACGTCGCGCGCCAGCAGCGGGAACATGACGTGCGCGCCAATGGCCACGGCCGCCGACACCAGCAGCACCCGCTTCGGCCCCACCCGGTCGGTGAGCGGCAGCACCAGCAACGCGGCCACGGCGTAGCCAGCGAGATTGGCCGAGTAGATGGCCCCGGCGGCGGTGTTGCTCAAGTTCCACTCGTCCCGAATGAGCGGAAGCGCGGCGACATAAGCCGCGAACGGCAACAGCAGCGCGAACACCACCAGCGCCATAGCCCCCAGCCACAGAGCATCCCTGGTCCCAGGTAGTTGTCTAGTTACCGCCGTCAACATGACCGCCAATAATACGGGGCCGCCCGACAACGCGGGCTCCCGGTTTCGACAACCCGCCTTTCGACAACACGGCACCGAGCCGCTATATTCAAGGCCTCAAAACAGGAGGACAGGAAACAATGGGAAACATAGTTGCGTACTTCAATGGTGACTGGGTGACGCAGGACGACATCCGCATTCACCCGCTCGACCGGGGCTTCTACGTCGGAGACGCCGTCTTCGACCTGGCCCGCACCTTCAACGGCAAATCGTTCAAGATGCGTGACCATATAGACCGCCTGTACCGGTCCCTCAAACACGTCCGCATCGACCCGGGCATAAGCCCTGACGAGATGTACGAGGCTTCGGAAGAAGCCATCAGGCGTAACGAAGCCGAGCGTGGCGAGGCGGGCGACTGGCACATCTGGCAGACCGTGACCCGAGGCATCGCTGGGTGGCGACAGCTAGAAGCGACGCCGACCGTGATGATCCAGATCTTCCCGGTGCCGTTCAACCTGTACGCGCACATGTTCAAAGAGGGCGCTCACGGCGTCATCACCAAAACCCGCAGCTATCCCTCAGAATCCCTGGATCCCAAGGTCAAGCACTACAGCCGTATGAACTTCAACATGGCGGAGTTGGAGGCCTGGGACATCGACCCCGAGGGCTGGCCCATCATGACCGACGCCAACGGCAACATCACCGAGGGCACCGCCTATAACGTATTCATCGTCAAAGACGGTGTCATCCACACGGCGGGCGATAGCTCGCTATTGCAGGGCATCTCCCGTGGGGCCGTCGTCGAGGTCGCCGAACGGCTCGGCATACCCGTGGTCACCGAGGAATTGCAGCCCTACGACCTGTACACGGCCGACGAGGCGTTCCTCACCAACACCCCCATTTGTGTTCTGCCCATGACGAAGGTAGACAACCGCGAGGTTGGCGACGGTAAGCCCGGTCCCATTACCCAGCAACTCCTGGCAGCGTGGTCCGAGTGGGTCGGCCTCGACATAGTCGACCAGGCCGAGCAGATGTCCGGAAAAATGGGCACCGAACGGGTCCTCTCCTGACAGAGCTCGGCCAGACCGCCAGTCGGTCATTGACGGTGACGCCAGGGGCCGTGAGCGCCTATGCCGAAATAACCGGCGACTACAACCCGCTTCACTTCGACGAAGAGTTCGCCGCTCGAACCCGGTTCGGGCGGCTTATGGCGCAGGGAGGCATCGCGACAGGGTTGCTACACGTCCTGGTCGCCATGGACATGCCGGGGCCGGGCACCGTCTTCATTAAGCAGGCCTGGAACTTCCCGGCGCCGGTGTACATAGGCGACACCATCACGGCCGAGGGCACGGTGACGTCCGTTCACCCGGAAAAGCCAGTGGCAGGCATGTCCTTCCGGGTGGTCAACCAGCACGGCGACGAAGTCCTGACCGGGGACGCGACCGTGTACACGGCGAAGCCCCGAAAGGAACAGCCATGACCGATCGTATCGCTTACATGAACGGCGATTTCATCCCAGAGGCGCAGGCCCGGATCGACCCGATGGACCGGGGCTTCTACGTCGGGGACGCGGTCTTCGACATCGCCCGGACCTACGACGGACGGCCCTTCAAATTGCGTGAGCACACCGAACGGCTGTACCGGTCGCTCAAGTACGTCCGCATCGACCCCGGCATCGACATTGAGGAGATGATGGCCGTCTCGGAAGAGCTGGTGCGGCGCAACGAGCCCGCGCGAGCCGAGTCCGGGGACTGGTACGTGTGGCAGACCGTCACCCGGGGCATTGCGGCAACGCGGGCCATCGCGGCAGCGCCGACGGTGCTGGTTATGACCAAGCCCGTGCCATGGAACCCGTGGGGAACGTTCTACAGGGACGGGGCGCACGCCGCCATCACCCGGACTCGGGCATATTCCGGCCAGTCGCTGGAACCCAAGATAAAGCACTACAGCCGTATGAACTTCAACCTGGCCGAACTCGAGGCCCGCGACGTGGACCCGGATGCGCTGCCCATCCTGCTCGATCTTGAAGGCAACGTCGCCGAGGGCACCGGCTACAACGTGGCCATCGTCACCAACGGCGTCATAAAAACACCCGGGGACAAGTCGATCCTGCGCGGCATATCCCGCGACACCATGTTCGACCTGGCCGAGCAGATGGGCATCCCAACCTCCGAGGAGGCGCTCCAACCGTACGACGTCTACAACGCTGACGAAGTGTTCTTCGTCACTTCGCCGACCTTCGTGACGCCAGTGACGGTGGTTGACCGCCGAACAGTCGGCGACGGCCGCCCCGGCCCCGTCGTGGGCAAACTTCTTGCGGCGTTCTCCGAGCTAGTCGGCATAGACGTGGTGGACCAGGCCGAACAGCGCGCCGGTACCCCCTAGAGTTCGAGTTCGCAACCTGCCCGGACTGCATCGGCTCCAGGCAATAGGGCGCTTGCACCCGGAGTTATACTCGCGGAGCAAGAGAGGTCGCTACGCCTACACACACCGCAGTGCAATCGTCGCTCCCAGTTGCCAGGCGGCTTGAACGAAGACCGTCACGGCTCACATCCATCGTGCTGCTGGCCGCCCTGGCGCTACTAGCAACTGCGGCGTGCGCGGGCGAGACCGTCGAGCGCGTGGACAGCTTCGCCGTGACCGCTGGCGTGCAAGGCGGCCTCGCCCTGCTTGACTGGACCCGCAGTCCGGGGATCACGTTCGACATTACCGTACCGCCAGACACACTCTTAGACGTCTCAACTTCAAACGGCGGGGTAGACGTTACCGGCAGCCCGCACGACTCAAAGGCTCGAACGGCACAATCGAAGTTACAGATTTCGATGGCGACCTTGTGGCCGAGACCAGCAACGGGTCGGTCTCGACAGACTTCCCAATCCTGACGCGGAGTACCGGGTCTGGAAACAGGCTGGAAGGCACCATTGGCGACGGCGAATCAACGCTGGTTATCCGCACCTCCAATGGGCGCATATCGATAGAACGGCCACGCTAGTGCTGAGCTGCGCGGGGTGACCCTGGCATGACGTTGCTGATCGACGTACTCATCGGCGGCTATCTCAAGCGCAGCACCGATGGGAAGGCGCTGTACCGCATTGCGGCCGGGCCCCTGGGGACCATTTACTTCACCTGTCTGGTAACCGGCCTGTCGCTCGGCTTCTCCCTGCTAGTGCTGGCCTTGGTCGGGGTGTTGATACTGCTCGCGGTGCTGGTCGGCACGCTGGCCGCTGCCGAATTCGAACGATGGATGGCCATCAACATGCTGGGCCAGGACATCCCGCCCCTGATGGCCGGAGGACTTCTCTGCCCTTGGCGTGGGGGGGCATCTGGGCATGTGGGGCAAGTTAAAGGCGATGCTGCGCAGCCGGGTTACCTGGACCGGAATGGCGTTCCTGTTCGTCAAGTTCCCGGTTGGCATCGCCACCCTCTCGCTCGTGGGGGCCGTCGTCTACGTTTCGGGGGTGTTCACAACCGCCTTTATCTACTACGACAACGTGAGAATCTCGCTGGTGGGCTGGGAGATCGACAATCTCGGTAGCGCTTTTGTACTGCTGCCGATATGGCTGGTGGGCCTGGCCCTCCTTCCCCACATCATCAACGCCCTGGCATGGGCTTCCGGCGCGATGGCCCGGGCCATGCTCTCCCTTAAATAGTCAGCCAGTTCACAAAGCCGGGCTAGCCCAAATAAGACGACAGGGCGTTGAGGCGGGCCTCCCAGAACGCCCGGTGATCGGCTATCCATTCGGACACCTCGGCCAGAGGCCCGGCGTTCAGGGCGATGTAGTGGTTCCGACCCCGTACTTCTCGCGTCACCAACCCCGCGCGTTCCAGCATTTTCACGTGTTTTGACGCCGCCGCCAACGAGATGGGCAAGGGTGCCGCGATTTCGGTCACGCGCAGGTGGCCTTCCCTCAGTCTCGACAAGATGCCTCTACGCGTAGGGTCTGCCAGAGCGGCGAAAACGACGTCCAATTGCCAGATATTACTATTAACCATTGCGTTGAGCACAAGGTAATAGACAGGCTTAGATGAGTCAAGTTGACTGGCGGCAGAAATCTAAACGATTGTGGCGATATAGAGATATTCAACTGACAGATTGAACAATAACTCGCAGGTGTAACGCCCACAAACCCGATTAATTATTATTCATATACAGGATTGAATAAGCGGTTCTAGATGGTCAGCGAGTGGCTGGAACGGTATATTGGGCGCCAACGAGTTTTAGGAGGCCGACATGTCTAAATTTACAGCGTATTTGAACGGCGAGTGGGTAGACAGCGACAAACTGGTGATCGACCGCCATGACCGTGGGTTTCGTGTTGCCGACGTGGTGTTCGACGTTGCGCGGACTTTCGGTGGAGTGATCTTCAAGCGGGACAAGCACGTGGCCAGGTTCTTCCGATCCCTCAAATACGCCCGTATTGACATCGGCCTGTCGCAGGGCGAGTTCACCGGCTTGATGGACGAGGCGGTTGAGCGAAACCGGCATCTTCTGCCCGAGATCGGCGACCTCGACATCTACTTTTTCGCCACTCGTGGCCCCGGCCTGTGGGCGTCGAAAGCCGGTCCGCCCACGGTGGCAATCGACCCCTTCGCCATACCCTTCTACCGCCACGCCCACCTGTTCGACACCGGCGTGCACGGGGTTATATCGAAAATGCGAGGGTTCAGCCCCGACCAGATCGACCCCAAAATCAAACACCAGGCCAGGATGAACTTCAATCTGGCCGAGTTGGAAGCGGCCGATGTGGACCCGGAGGCCTGGCCGATCATCCTGGACACCGAGGGGAACGTGGCCGAGGGCACCATAAATAGCGTCTTCCTCGTAACCGGGGGCGTCATTAAGACAGCGCCGGACGACCACGTCCTGCAAAGCGTGTCACGGGGCAGCGTGTATGAACTCGCCGAGCAGCTGGGAATCCCCGTGGAGGAAGAGGCAATCCAGCCCTATGACCTGTATACCGCTGACGAGGCATTCCTTGCCTTCACCGGGGCAGAGGTACTACCCATGACCCGGGTGGACGGCCGTGATGTAGGAGACGGCAAGCCCGGCCCCATAACCCAGCAGCTTTTGGCCGCGTGGTCCGAGTGGGTAGGTGTGGATATAGTCGACCAGGCCCGGCGCTACTCGAACCAGTAGACGCCCGTAATGCCCGCGGCAGTCCCCCGCAAGCTTGGGGTTCAGACGTAGGGGTGCGGGTCCACGAAGGCCATCGTCTCCCCCGTCATCAACTCCACCCCGTCCTGGTTGGTGGTCGTGCAACTCATCGTCACCACGGGTTTGTCCTCGCGAATCTTGATGACTTCACAGGTCACCGTCACCGTGTCGTCCAGATAGGCCGGTTTGATAAAACGCGACGATTGGCCAAGATAGATGATGGTGTAGTCGGGCTGAGCCATTACGTGGCCCAGGACGGCCGAGACCATGCCAACAAAGAACGCTCCGTGCACGATGCGCCGCCCGAAGCGAGTGTCGGCGGCGTAGCCTGAATCTAGGTGCACCGGCTGGTCGTCGCCACTAACGCGAGCAAAGGCGACCACGTCGGCGTCGGTAATGGTCTTTGTGAAAGAGGCCTTGGCCCCGAGGCGCAGGGCCTCTGGTATATCGGTCATCCGCTGACTCTCCCCACTATGGTGGCGACTGTGGTCGTGCCACTGCCGCCCATGTTTACTGTTAGCACCCGTCCGTTGCCGCCCTGCACCCCGTCGCCCTGCACCTGGTAGTCACCGGCTGTTCCCGCCACCTGGTTGGCGGCGTCCAAGACCTGTCTTACTCCCGTAGCTCCGACCGGGTGACCCGCGCCGATAAGCCCGCCGCTGGGGTTGAGGGGCAAGCGCCCGTCCATCTCCAGCCAGCCGTCTTGTATCGCCTGTCCGTTGTCCCCCGGTGCGGCGAGGCCAACCAGATCGACGGCCGCATACGCGGTAGTCGTGAAACAATCGTGGAACTCGCAGGCGTCCAGGTCCTCGGGTCCAGCGATGCCTGCCCGGGCGTATGCGTCGGTAATGGCCTTTCGCGCATGAGGCAGCACGTACTCGTGTTTGGCGCTCTCTGCCAGCTTGTCCTCTATGGTAATTGGCGCCGTTGTGTGGCCCCAGCCGAGCAGGGCCGGGAGCGAGGCGGCATCAAGACCGCGTCGCCGGGCGTGGCCAGCGGCGTAGTCGTCCGATGCTAGGACCAGGGCTACCGCCCCGTCGGTTATCTGTGAGCAGTCCCGCACGATTATCTCCGGCGAGATGCGGAAGTCCAGCTTCTCGGCGACCGCATCCAAATCCCAGTTTCGCGTCTGGGCGTGCGGATTGTTGCGGGCGTGCCGGAACATAAGATCAGACAGATACGCTTGGGCCTCGGTGTACTCGTCTTGAGGTATCTCAAACCGGCGCATGTACTCCGCCCCCAGTCGCCCGAACAGCTTGGGAAAAGGAAACTCGACGCCCTCAGCCTCTTTCGCGTACCAGGCGGCAGTTCCAAGATACTCCCCGCCCTGGCTCGGGCTGACGGTCTTCATCTGCTCAACGCCCACCACCAGCGCTACGTCGTAGCGACCTGCGTCGAGTTCTGCCCACGCCGCCAGCAGCGACACCCCTCCGGACGCACAGGCGGCTTCGTGCCTGGCGGAGGGCAGTCCCCGCAGGCCCGGGTCTGCCTCGAGCACGAGCGCACCCAGGTGCCCCTGGGACGCGAATAGCTCGGCAGCAAAATTGCCCACGTGAATGGAGCCAATCGCATTCGCGTCCAGGCCTGAGGCATCCAGGGCACCGTTGACGGCCTCGGCCATGACTTCAGGAAGGTCCTTGCCCTGCTTTAGCCAATTGCGTGCGAAGTCGGTCTGGTATCCGCCGAGTACTCGAACCACTGGCCTGCCTCCTCCTCGTTAGTTCCCGGTCAACTCTTTGGCCAGCGCTTCAATGCCAGCGCCTGTCAATTGGCCGTCCGCGCCGACTAGTCCGGCCAGGGCCCCCGTGCGAGCCAGTCGTTCCAGGGCCGCGCCGTTTGCCAGTTTGCTGTGTGACCAGTTCCGAAGGTCGTCTGGGAAGTCTGCCAGGAGCCTATCGCTCAGTTGGGAAACGCCTGAAGCATTAGAGGCGTCGGACGCCTCTACCTCGATCTCCCGATACACAACGCTCGTGCCGCCGATTTCTTGTGTCACGATGTCGGAGGCCAACTCGCCGACCGTTTCGCCGTTGCCGCCTAGTACGGGTCGCGCCGACCGGACCAGGTGCCTGGTTTGAATCGGCACGAGGCCAATTGCGCCGAGCACCTCGGCCGGGTCTTTCCCGCTAATGGCGAAGCCCGGTGCGGTGAACCGGATGTTTCGGAAGCCCAGTTCGTGCAGGACATCGGCGAAAGCATTGGACGACCAGCTCGCTTCCAGTTCCAGGCGCAGCACACTCTTCTCCGTCCATTCCTCTTCTCCCTTGAGGCCGACGAGTGTACGGTCGCCGAGGCGGCGCAGTCGAAGAGCCAGGCCGCGCTCGGACAGCGTATGGGCAGGCGTGTCGAAATAGCTGTCGTCGGCCTCGAACTCGGTAATGGGCCCCAGCGCCATGTCGGCGATTGTGTCGAGTCGGGCTATTTTGGAGTGCACGGCGGCCGGGTCGTCCGACACGACCATCAGCACCGCCTCCGCCTCGCGCCCATCTTTGCTCGGTTCCGAGAAGGCCATTCGCTCGCTCCCATTTCGGCTTCGGCGTTGGCCGCCACACTAACCGGCCGCGCAGGCTGCGTCCAGCCGAATTGCCTGCGCCGCAACCCCACCTAGGTTTCCCGGCTCACCGGCCGTCAGCGTAACTGTGTGTACACCGGCCTCGGTGAACTCATGCAGGATCGTCTGAACGGGGTCGAACGTCGTCTGGGTTGTGCCGTCGCCAAAGTCCCAGGTGAAGCGGTCTCCGCCTTCGGACAGGTTGGAGAACACGACGCGTAGCGGCGCAGTCCCCGTCGTTACGTCGCCCGAAAGCGCAACGTCGCCAGTTCCCCCGCAGGCCCCTGCGACCGCGAAGAGCATGGCGGCCGCTGCCAAGGTGAATCCGCGTAGCGGACCCAACAACCCGTCCGTACTGAAAACCCGAGGAGCCATAGCCCTCTAAGCTTGCCCAAAAGGGGTGGTGACCGTGAAGGTAGAACCGGTCCCGGTTTTCTCCACCTCTATTCGCTGCGTGAACGAATACATCAAGTCCTCGATGTGAGTGACGACCAGTATTTTCTGGAAATCGTCCTGTATCGACTTGATGGCTTCTACGAGCCTGTCCTGCCCCGCCTCGTCCTGGGAGCCGAACCCCTCGTCGATGAACAGGATCGGTAATGGCGCTCCCGAGCGGGCGGCGAGCAGCTTGGACAGTGCGATACGGAGGGCGAAGTTGATGCGAAAGGCCTCTCCTCCGCTGAACGTCTCGTAGCTGCGGGTGCCCAACTCGTCCCCGACTAGGATCTCAAGCTGCTCGGCGGGTTCGCCCGTCCGGCGCTCTCGGCGACCCGCTCTCAGCTCCAGTTTTAACGACATGCGACCGTCCGTCAGTCGTCTGAGCAGTTCAGTGCCCTGGTCCTCGATCTGGGGAATCGCCTTCTCGATGACAAGTGCCTGGATGCCGTTCTTGCCGAATGCCCGAACCAGTTCGTCGTAGATAGAGCGCTCGGCCGCATCTTTCTTACGACGCTTCGTTTGTTCGGCCAACGTCGCTTCTAACTGCACGCTTCGGGCTATGCGCTCGCGCAGGCCACCCAGCGTTTCGGTCAGCGCAGCCCGTCGCGTCTCCAGCCCGGCGGCCAACTGGGCGGCGGCGGCCAGCTTCGCCTCCAATGCGCCCAGCCCTTTCATTCCAGCGGCAAGCTCGGCAGCTCCTTTGCTGTCTTTGGAAATGTCTTTCCTGCGCCGCTCTGCCATCGCCTGTGCCGACTGAAGCGCCTCACGCTCATTCGGCAGCGCTGCCACGGCGTCGAGCAGGTGTATATGCAGGGTCGCGTACGGCTCCAACTCGGCAACGGCCTCCCTGCCCATTCGGTGGACCCCGGCGTCGTAGCCAAGCTCGCCCAGTTGGGCGTCCAGCCTGGCGAGTTGCAGGACCGCGTCTTCGGCGAAATCCTGGCTTTTAAGCGAGGCCTCGACCTTGACTGCCCTGGCTCTGGCCCCGCCTAAGTCGGCTATCGCCTGTTTCGCGATGCCGACGTCCCGCTCCAGCTCGGCCGCGCGCCGCTCGACATCCTGCCCCGCGCTCGCCGCCTTTGCCACCGCCGCAGCCAGGGAGACCTCTGTCATAGCCGACTGCTCGACAACCTGTTTGGTGCGGACCCGGTTCTCGCTGAACCGGGTTTTGGCTTCCTTGCCCTCTCTCTCGTATTCGGCCCGCAGGTGATCGGCACCCTCGTCCCCGAGCGGCTGCTGGCAAACGGGACACTGGGCGTCCCCGGCCTCCAACAAATCAAATCGCTGGCGCGTGTCGTCCATTTGGGAACGCAGGTTCGCAGACTCGGCTTCGAGAACCTGCGCCTCTGCGTGGAGTCTGGAAAGCCCGGCTCGATGCTCCTGCGCTTGCTGATCCAGTTCGGCGGCCGCGGCTCTTTCTTGACCGAGGGCGGTTTGCGTCGTTTCCAGTTGCGGGAGCCGGTCCGCAGTCGCCACAAGTTCCGTCAGCAGGGCTTGCTCCCGGGCTAGCTCGGCCGAGACGCGCTCCCGGCGTACGGCCAAATCTCTTTCCACCCCGGCCCTCTCTCGCTCCAGTTCGTTCAGCGACGCCAGGGCAACATCTCCGGTCTCGACAGCGGCCTTCGCCTTCAGAAGCTCTGCGAACCGGGCCTCGATCTCGGTCGAATTCGCCTGTAGCGCTTCCAGTTCACCCAGTTGGGTGCGCTGGGACTCGGCGCGAGCCTCAAGGGTCGCCAGGTCCGCGCGAGCAGCCGATAGCCGTGCCTCCATTTCGGCGAGGTGCGTCCGTTGCCCGCGTAGCCGGTCCACCCCGGTTCGTTGTTCCGCCAGGGCGCTGCGCATGGGCTCAAGCTCGGCGTCCAGCGCCTGCAACTGCTCCTGGGCTTCGGACAGGTCTCCTTCGTATTGTGGCTTGCGGTCGATCTCCGGCGTATGCGCCGCGACGGTGGCGTCAATGTCGGCGATGCGGCGCTCCCGGTCTCTGCTGCGTTCCCGCGCCTTCGTTGCCAGCGACTCGTAGTAACCGAGGTCCAGGACTTCCGCCAAAACATCCTTTCGTTTTGCAGGCGTCGCCGCAGTGAACATGTCCGCACGCCCTTGCAGCAAGAAAGCCGTGTTCACGAACGTGTCGTAGTCCATGTGCAGCAGTTCGCGAATGGCGGACTCCGTCTCCCGCACGGTATTTCCCGTGATAGGAGTGAAGCTGCCGTTGGAGGCGACCTGCAATTCGAGCATGGTCGCGCCGTGCTTGCCCTTTTTACGGGAGTGGCGGCGACTGACGCGGTAACGGCTTTCGCGAGCCGAGAAGTCCAGTTCGACCGACATGTCGGTCTGGCCCTGGTGGATCAGTTCGTCTTGCGTCTTAGCCCTCGCCTCACCCCAGAGCGCCCAGGTAATGGCGTCCAGCAGCGCGGACTTGCCGTGCCCGTTCGGCCCGCACAGGCACGCGACCTGTATGGGTTCGAGGTCCAGGTCCGGCGGCTCCCGGTAGCACATGAAGTTCCTGACCGAGAGCCGAAGGGGGATCATGCGCAAAGTATAATGCGGCGGCTTTTTAACCCGGACACATAGCCACAGGAAACGAAGTTAATGACTCAACAAACAGCCCCGTACGGTAGCTGGCTCTCGCCCATTACGGCCGACCTGATCGTCGCGGGCACTGTCAGCGTCAGCCAGATCGCGCTGGACGGCGACCACGTCTACTGGGTCGAGGGCAGACCGGCCGAGAAGGGCCGCAACGTAATCGTCCGTCGTGGGCCGAATGGCACGGTCGAGGACGTCACACCCGCCGGTCACAACGCCCGTACCCGGGTGCACGAGTACGGCGGTGCCTCTTACGTCGTGTCAGAAGGAACCGTCTACTACTCAAACTTCGACGATCAGCGGCTGTACAGCCAGAGGCCCAGTGACCCACCGAAGCCACTTACTCCAGACGGCATCGACCTGCGCTACGCAGACGCCGCAGTGGATGCACAGGGCCGCCGCCTGATAGCGGTGCGGGAAGACCACTCCGACCTCGCCCGCACCGGCGAAGCGGTCAACGAGATCGTCTGCGTGTCCATCGACCCCGAGCTGGGCACGCCTGAAGAGGTGCTGGTGACCGGCTCCGACTTTTACTCCAACCCACGCCTCAGCCCGGATGGCTCGCACATGTGCTGGCTGCAGTGGAACCACCCCAACATGCCCTGGGACGGCTGCGAGCTGTGGGTGGCGGAATTTGGCGACGTGGGACTAACCCACGCTACAAAAGTGGCAGGGGGCGTTGACGAGTCGATCTTCCAGCCCGAGTGGTCGCCCGATGGCGTCCTCCATTTCGTTTCCGACAGGTCGGGCTGGTGCAACCTGTACCGGCTTTCGGAGAACGGAGAGCGTACCGAGCCGCTCTGGCCGATAGAGGCCGAATTTGCCACCCCGGCCTGGGTGTTCGGCATGCGTACTTACGGCTTCGCGTCGGCCGACCGCATCGTCTGTACGTATGGTGAGCGAGGTTCGTGGACACTGGGGTCGCTCGACACAGCGTCTGGCAAACTGACGCCGTTCGACCTGCCCTACACCGACTTCTCGTCCATCAAGGTTGATGGCGATGTCGCAGTGTTCCGGGCAGGGTCGCCGACCAGGGGTGCCGAGATCGTGCAGTTGGACATTGTCACAGGCGAGACGACCGTCGTCAGCCGCCCCTCTTCCATCGACATAGCCGAGGCGAACCTGAGCGTGCCGGAGGCAGTCGAGTTCCCCACGGAGGAAGGCCACACGGCTCACGCCTTCTACTACGCTCCCACTAATGCCGAGTTTCACGGCCCTTCGGATGAAAAGCCGCCGCTGCTGGTGAAAATTCACGGCGGCCCCACCGGCGCGACAAGTTCAACGCTCAGCCTGGGTATCCAGTACTGGACCAGCCGGGGTTTCGCGGTGGCCGACGTGAACTACGGCGGTTCCACCGGCTACGGCACCGCCTACAGACGTCGTCTGAACGACAAGTGGGGCATCGTGGACGTGGACGACTGCGTGAACGTGGCCCGCTACCTGGCCGACCGTCTCGCTATCGACGGCGACCGTCTCGCTATCGACGGCGGTAGCTCCGGCGGCTTCACGGCGCTGGCGGTGCTTACGTTCCGGGACGTGTTCCACGTCGGCACCAGCTACTACGGCGTCACCGACCTGGAAGCGCTGGCCCGCGACACGCACAAGTTCGAGTCCCGCTACCTGGACGGACTTATAGCTCCGTACCCCGAACAGGCCGAGGTGTGGCGGGAGCGCTCGCCGATATACAACGTCGACAAGCTCGACCGCCCGGTCATTCTGTTCCAGGGAATGGAAGACAAGATCGTCCCGCCCAACCAGGCCGAGACCATGGTGGCGGCGGTGCGGGAAAAAGGACTACCGGTCGCCTATGTCGCCTACGAGGGCGAGCAGCACGGCTTCCGCCAGGCCGCCAACATCAAGCGCACGCTGGAAGGGGAGCTGTACTTCTACTCCCGCATCCTCGGCTTCGACCTCGCCGAAGACATCGAGCCGGTGCCCATCGACAACCTCTAGTTAACCCAGAGGCCAGGGCTACATCTGGCCTTTCCAGCCGTCGCCGCCGTCGTCCAGGCGGTCCCAGCGGCTGCAGAGGTCCTGCACCGTGGCGTCGGAAATGCTCGCGCCAGCCTCGACCATGGCGCAGTTCGCCTCCATGTGCTCGGGGCTGCGGGTGCCGATTATGGCCACGTCCAGGTCGTCGTGGGCGTAGGCGAACCCCAGCGATAGCAGTATGGGGTCTTCCGGGTCGCCAGCCAGGGGGCCAAGCGCCATCATCTCCTGCGTGCGGCGCCAGTACTCGTCGGCGTAGTTGGGGTCGAACTTGAACCCGACGGTGGGGCTTTGGGGCGCGCCCCAGGCCCGGTTCGCAATCGGCCGTTTTGCGATAGTCCCCATGCCTTTCGCCTTGGCGTTACTTAGCAGACCCAACCGGGGCCTCTGGTCGGCCAGGTTGAACGAGGTTTGCAGCGTGTCGAACTGGCCGCTGCCGACCGCCCAGTGGGCCGCCTCGTTGTCGCCCGAGTAGC
>CAUZIR010000015.1:0-13633 GCA_963579815.1 Dehalococcoidia bacterium | reverse complement strand
TAATCTACTCAGAGGGCGTAATTACGGCCCGCTTCGAAGCCTTCGCCACCTTTACCGAAATAGAGCAAGAACTGGCGAAGCTTCTGTCTTAAAATCGCCTTGAACTGCACCTGCCGGGCTGCCAAGCCTGAGGGCGACAATACTCATCCCTGCTAGAATGGTGGCCTGGGACTGTTCCCGGATCAGACGTTTTGGCTCACTCCACTCTCCCCGGCGGCAAGTTCAAACGCCTCTCGTTTTCCTTGATACGCGAGGCGTTTTCGCGTTGGATTCGCGAACAGACGGACCTGGTGCCCCCATATAAATACTACGAGGGCGAAGTGTGGGGAAAGCACGTCGAAAGCGGACTGTTTTACCTGGAACTTGACGGCGAAGCCGTCGAGGTAGACTCGGTGACGTACAGCGTTTTGGAGGTGGGGGAGGCCGTGAAGGTTCGCTATACTAGGCGGCTGCGGGCCATCAGTATCGATCGCTTCCCGACCAACGGGGGAAATGGTGGCAGCGGCGGGCTACTGGACTAGGGGCTCTCCGCGAACGGGGTTCGCTCTAGGGCTCTTCGGCTTTTGGTCTCATCGCTTTTTTGATTAGGTGATGACTTCTTTATCCTCGGTTTCGTTTTCGCCGTTGTCGGGTTTTGTTTCGTCGTTGAGTGACTTGGCGAACTGTTTGGCCGTACGGGCCATCTGCACCAGCCGCTCCTCTACCCTGGCATGGATTGAGCCTTCGGGGTAGACACCCTCTTCGTCTGGCTGCCCCGCCGGCACGCCGGTCAGCACCTCGATGCCCTCGTCGACATGGGAGACGGCATAGATGTGGAACTGCCCGCCTTTGACGGCCGTATCCACGCGTTCGTGTAGAACCAGGTTTTTGACGTTGTCAGACGGAATCATCACCCCCTGGGTGCCTGTCAGACCGCGGGCCACGCACACGTCGAAGAAGCCCTCTATTTTCAAACTCGCCCCGCCGATGGCCTGCACTTCGCCTGTCTGGTTGACCGAGCCGGTCACGGCGAGTCCCTGGTCTATGGGTGCCCTCGAAAGCCCCGACAGCAGGGCGTATATCTCGGTGGACGACGCGCTGTCGCCGTCTACCTTGCTGTAGGTCTGCTCGAACCAGATGCTGGCCGACAGGGACAGCGGCTTCTTGGTACCGTATTTGCCGTTCACATAGCCTTTGAGTATCTGGAACCCTTTGTCGTGAATGCGGCCGCTGAGCTTGGTCTCTCGCTCAATGTTGGTTACCTGGCCTCGGCCCACCGACACGCGCGCCGTTATTCGAGACGGCTTGCCGAACGTATGGCTACCGGTAGAGAGCACGGCCAGGCCATTCACCTGCCCGGTTACCGCGCCTTCGGTTGCGATGTGGATGGTGCCGTCGTCGATCATCTCCTGCAACCGGTCCTCGGTCAGGGCGGAGCGATAGCGGCTCTGCTGAAGTGCCTTTGTCACATGTTGTGCTGTAACTACGGCACTGGCGTCCTGCTTCGCCCAGTGATCGGCCTCGGTCATTACGTCGGAGATGGTCATGAACCTGGTGGTCAACTTGCCCTGGTGTTCGACCAGTCTGGAGGAGTGGTCCAACAGCGAAGCCACGGCGGTCTTGTCGAAAAATCACAGGTTCTTGTGCCTGCCCCTGGCCGAGACGAACTCGGCGACCTGGCGTACGTTGTCTTCGGTGCGCTCCATTACCGTGTCGAAGTCCGCCGACACCTTGAAGTAGCGGGCGAAGTCCTCGTCATGGGCTTGAAGCATCCTAAGTACGTCGGCGCTACCGACAATTATCAGCTTGACGTTTATGGGGATGGGCTGGGGCGTAAGGGTGGCTGACGGCAGCGGACTGTACTGCTCGCCAATGTTCTCGATTCGTATTTCGTTGCTGCGCAGGGAGCGTTTAAGCGTGTCCCACGCCAGTGGTGTGGAGAACAGGTCCCTGGCCTGGACTACAAGGTAGCCGCCGTTGGCCCGGTGCAGTGCGCCCGGCCGAATCATGGTCAGGTCGGTCGCCAGCGTGCCGAACCTGGCGCGGTATTCTATGCGGCCGAATAAGTTGTAATAAGTCGGGCTGTACTCCAGCACCACCGGGGCCCCCTCGGTGCCCGAGTTGTCCACCAGCACATTGATCCGGTACTTGAGGAAGTAGTCGTCTTCGAGCCCCATGCCCTGGGGTCCGGCGGCGGTCTCGGCGGGCTCTGCAGACGGCTTGAACTGGTTGAGGCGCCCGATCATGTCGGCCTCGACCCGGCCCAGGTGCTCGACTACCTCCGGGTGTTCGGCGTACTTTTCCTGCAGGTCTTCGACAATGGGCTTCAGGGCGAAGGCCACCACCTCGGCATCGACATCCTTGGTTCGCTCCTGGGCCTCTTTGTTCAGCCGCCGCATCCCGATCAGCATGCGGGCGATCTCGTGCTGAAGTTCGTCCGCCGACTCTTTCAGAACGGCCCTGGCGTCGTCTGACATCTCGGCGAACTCTTCCTGCGTTATCGGTCGATTCTCGATCAGGGGTACCGGGGAGATGCCTATTTGAGAGGTCGTGATGCCGAAGCCCCTGTCCAGCGCGGTCTTCTCTATTTCGCCCGTCAGCGCCTGGCGCTTCACCTGAATGCCCTTCACCACCTCTTCGACGCGGTGCGAGTAGTCTTCGCTGTCGAACGCCTCGGGTATCTGCTGGCGGCACCCTTCGACCAGTTCGTCGAGGTCGTTGGCCAGCTGCCGCATCCATCCGCACGGCAGGGAGATGCACAGCGGCTCGGAGGGGTTGGAGAAGTTGTGCACGTAGCCCCAGTCCGAGGGGACGGCCTTGTATTTGGCGATTTCTCGCAGGTGAAGGTCAACCACGGTGTTGCGGCCGGTGCCGGTTGGCCCGGCGACGTAGACGTTGTAGCCAGGGGTGTCGATGCCCAGCCCCAGCTCCAGGGCGCTGATGGCGCGGTCCAGGCCAATGGTGTTGGTTACGGGACCCAGCTCTTCAGTCGTCTCAAACCCCAGGGAGTCCGGGTCCGTATGGGTGGTGAGCCGCTGAAGTGGCACCGCGAAGGCGGCTCTGCTCCCCGCCGGGCGCGTCTTGGGCTTCTTCGCGCGAGCGCCGCTCATCGTCGCTATTTTGCCAGGGCCTCTGTTGCTGGCACGTACGGTAGGCCCAGCGAGTCGGCGACTGCGGAGTGGGTGACGTGCCCGCCCAACGTATTCAGGCCCTTGGACAGGGATCCCGCCTCACGGACGGTCTTGCCTATGCCGTTGTTGGCGAGCTTGAGAACGTAACGGTACGTCGCGTTGGAAAGGGCCACGCTGGCAGTGGTGGCCACGGTGCCAGGAATGTTCGCCACCGCGAAGTGGGTCACGCCGCCTTCACGATACGTCGGCTCGGCCTGAGTGGTCGGCCTCATGCCCTCGACCGAACCGCCCTGGTCGATGGCGACGTCCATAACCAGCGAATTGGGCTTCATGGCGCCGAGCATCTCTTTTGTTATAACTCTCGGGGCACGGGCTCCGGGTATTAGTACGGCTCCGATGGCGACGTCTGCACGAGCGAGGAACTCGGTCAGCTTTATCGGCGTCGACATCATCGTTTTAATCATGTTGCGAGATATGTGTTCGATGTAGCGCAGCCGCTCCAGGTTCAGGTCGAAGACGATGACCCGCGCGCCCAGTGCGGTGCCGATAAGGGCCGCGGCCAGCCCCACGTTGCCGCCACCGACCACGACCATGCGGCACGACTCCGCGCCGGGGACTCCGCCCAGCAGGCGTCCGGGTCCATCGAAGTCCGACTGCAACAGGCGGGCTGCTATCTGGGGCGAAAGACGCCCGGCAATCTCACTCATCGGGGTCAGGAGCGGCAGCGTGCCGTCCATCTCCTGCACCGTCTCGTAGGCAACGCCAGCGACTTTTGACTCGCACAGGCTCCGGGTCAACTCGGCCTCTGGCGCCAGGTGCAGATAGGTGAACAGGATCAGGTCTTCCCGGAAACGTCCGTACTCCTCCGGCAGGGGCTCTTTGACCTTAACGACCATGTCGGAGCGTTCCCACAGGGCGTCGGCCGTGCCCACAATCGACGCCCCGGCGGTGAGGTAGTCGTCGTCCGGGCAGGACGCATATATGCCCGCGTCCTTTTGAATGGCCACTTGGTGACCCGCGCGGACCAGCACGTCCACCTTGTCGGGCGTTAGGCCCACTCTGCGCTCACCACTTTTTACTTCTGTCGGGACACCAATTCTCATTTCAACTCCTGAGTCGGACTTTAGGAAATCATAGCTTAGGAGCCAAGGCTTCGACATGGGTAACAGGTCGGGTAATCGAGCCCGCCATGACCTCTACTAGGTGGCGTGCTTTTTGACCGGTCCCGTCGGCGATCTGGTGCCTGCACGACACCCCCAGGCTGACGACCTCGAAGTCCCCGGTCTGTGCGCGAATTTTCGGGAAGAGCGCCAGGTTTCCGATGTCCATAGACACGTCGTAGTGCTCTTTTTCAAAGCCGAACGACCCGGCCATTCCACAGCATCCGGCCTCTATTTCCTCTACTTCGCTGTTCGGTAGCGAGCGCAGCACGTTCATGGAGTGCTCGGTGCCCACTATCGCTTTTTGCTGGCAGTGGCCGTGGAACAGAAGCTTTTTCCCCGCGCCGTCGAAGGGCCAGGGGCCGCCTTCGGCGAGCGCCCGGCTGAGGAACTCGTCCACCAGCAGCGTACGACCGGCAACGGCCTTCGCAGTCTCGTCACCGGGCAAAAGGTCGAGGTATTCGTCGCGGAACATGAGAATGCAGGACGGCTCCAGTCCGACCATGTAGACGTCAGGCTCATCAGGCTCGCCTTCTTCGCCTGCTAGCGCTTTGGCGGCTATCGCCACGTTGGCCGCGGCGTTGCGGCGGGCCCGCTCGGCGTCACCTGCCGATAGCTGAGGGCGGCCGCAGCACTTGAAGTTGGGCACGACCATCTCGTAGCCCAGCGCTTCCAGCACGGCGACGGCCGAGCGCCCGAGTTCGGGGTGGTTGTAGTTGGTGAACGTGTCGTTATACAGCACGACCCGGCCTCGCGAGGGCCGTTTCGGCCCTTGGGGACGAGACTTAAGCCACTGGCCGAACGTCTGCGAGGCGTACGCCGGTAGCCGTCGTCGCCGGTCGATGCCCGACACCCGCTCCATCAGTTCAGCGGCCACGACCGACCGGACGACCCAGTTGGATATGGGCGCGAGCAGGGAGCCCACTGGCCCCAGCCGGTCCACGTTCCCGAGCAATCGGTCCTTGATGCTCGCGCCGTGTTTGCTCCGTCGTTGGGCCAGCAGTTCGTACTTGAGTTTGGCCATGTCCACGTTCGACGGGCACTCCGCCTTGCAGGCCTTGCAGCCCAGGCACAGGTCCATGACCTCGTGCACACGATCTCCCGTCAGGGCAGACACGGGCAGTGCGCCGGAAATTGCCGACCGCAGTGCGTTGGCCCGGCCCCTGGTCGAGTGCTCCTCGTCCCTGGTGGCCATGAACGACGGGCACATCGTGCCGCCGGCCGACTTGCGGCACGCCCCCTGGCCGTTGCACATCTCTATGGCTGCGGCCAGCCCGCCCTCGCGCTGGAAAGACAGGGCGGTGGGGGGCTCGACCGTTTCATAGTCGACCCCGTAGCGCAGATTCTCGGTCATCGAGGCCGGGTCGACTATCTTGCCGGGGTTCATAAGTCCGTCGGGGTCGAAGGCCCGCTTCACCCGGCCAAACGCTTCCACGATGGACGGACCGAACATCTTTTCCAGGAACTGACTACGTACCAGCCCATCACCGTGTTCGCCACTGAGGGAGCCGCCGAACTCCAGGACAAGACCGCTTATGTCGTCGGCTATGCGGGCCATTCGGTCGATACCGTCCTGGCTCTTGGGGTCGATCAGCGGGCGTATGTGCAGGCAGCCGACGCTGGCGTGCCCGTAGTACCCGGCCTCGGTGCCGTTCTCTCGCACAATCTCGTCGAAGCGGCGCACGAACTCCGGCAGCCGTTCCGGCGACACGGCCGTGTCCTCCACGAACGCAAGCGGCTTGGCCGGGCCAGGCACGTTCATAATCAGCCCCAGTCCGGCGCGGCGCACCGCCCATACTCTCGCCTGCGCTGCTGGCTCAACCAGGCGGGTGACCGCGTACCCTAGGCCCGACTTTTTCATGCGCCGGTCCAGGGCGTCCAGCTTGGCTGTAAGTTCGGCTTCGGTGTCGCCGGTGAACTCCACCACCAACACGGCTTCGGGGTCGCCCTGTACCCAGTCCATTAGCCTGGCGAACTCCGGCTGGGCACGCGCCTGTCGCAGAATCATTGCGCCTATGTGTTCCACCGCTGCCGGTGCAAGTTCGAGGGTCGCGACCGTCGCCTCCATCGACTCGATGAGATTGGCGAAGTGCAGCACCGCCAGGACCTTGCGCTCCGGGATGGGCACCAGCTTGAGTGTGGCCTCGGTAATGTTGACCAGCGTCCCCTCGGAGCCGACAAGAAACTGGGCCAGGTCGAGCCCGTCGCCGGTGCCCAGCAGGTCCAGGTTGTAGCCCGACACCCGGCGCATAATCTTTGGGTAGCGGGCCGCGACCTCGTCGCCATACTCATGGCCAATCGTCCCTAGTTCGCGGGCGATAGAGCCAAGTAGCCCGTCCCGGGCGGCCATCGTTTCCAGCCCCGTTTTATCCAGTTGGCCCAGGTCGGCGAGCGTTCCGTCGGACAGCACCGTGCGCAGCGCCGAGACATTGTCGGACGTCTTTCCCCATACGACCGAGTGAGCGCCGCAAGAGTTATTACCCAGCGCACCGCCCACGTTGCCCCGGTTGGAAGTGCTGGGGTCGGGGGCGAACAGAAAGCGAGACGGGGTCAGGTGCCGGTTCAGTTCATCGAGGATGATTCCGGGCTGCACCCTCGCCGTGCGGGCCTCGGTGTCGACGTCCAATACGCTGCGCATGTACTTGGAGTAGTCGATGACTACCGCCGCACCTACGGTCTGCCCCGCCAGGCTCGTCCCGCCTCCCCTGGGCAGGAGCGGCACCCCATAACGGCGTGCCATCTCGACGGTGGCGATGACGTCCTCTTCGGTCCTGGGCAGGACCACGCCCACGGGCATGACCTGATACATAGAGGCGTCGGTGCTGTAAAGAAGTCGGGAGACGCGGTCGAAGCGCACTTCGCCGTCAACCACGCGGGTCAGTTCACGGGCGAGGTCGCGTGTGTCGGGCTCGACGAAGGTCGTCGGCATCTGTCAGCTAGTTGAAGGGTAGAACCCCGGCCGAAGCCGAGGGGTTGGGGCCTGGAGGGGCGTGGGCGGAGAAGCCTGAATACGCCCAGACAGCCAGCGTACCGCCGAGAAGGCGAGACGCTGCTATGAGGCCGTTACCCTTATTATCTCGAACGACTGCTTCCCACGAGGGGTGACGACCTCCACCTGCTGACCGGCCATGCGTCGCATGACTGCCTTGCCGACGGGGGACTCGTTGGAAATTTTGCCTTCGAGGGGGTTGGCCTCCGAAGCGCTGACGACGGTGTAGCCGCGCGTCTTGCCTGAAACTAGGTCCTTGAGGGTGATTTTGACACCGACCCTGACCACCGCGTCGTTTTTACGCTTCTTCGGGTCTATGACAACGGCGTTCTTTAGCTGAAGCTCAATGTCGCGGATTCGCGACTCGACCATTCCCAACTGCTCGCGGGCTGCCTCCAGAGGTGCGTTTTCTCGCACGTCCTTGTCAGCAGCGGCCTTGTGGATGTCTTCGGCCAGCGGAATGCGCTCGCCCTTGAGCCTTTTCAACTCTGAGGTAAGCGCATTAAAGCCAGCCACCGTCAGTTCGATAATGTCTCGTGCGGCGGCGTCTCCGCCGCTGTGTGCCCGGGTGCGGCTCTTACGAATGCGCACGTGCTGGGCAAGGTTGACCTCGAGCTGTCCACTCTTACGCATGTAAGACAGGAAGCCACGGATGACCTGCAATCGCTCGGCTGCCTGGGGCACAGCCCCGCCCTCGCCGAGACGCTCGGAGTACTCACCAACCTCAGACGGGTTTATCTGGTGAAGTACCCGGTCAGCGCCACACCACTTGGCAAACCGGTGTAACTCCCGGTCAGTGTGTGGGGCGTCGGTCTTCGTCTTCGGGTTATTAATGTACTGACTAATAGCCTCGATGACGGTTTGATCTGTGATTTCCTGCAAGCTCGAACCTCCTCGGTGCCGGAGTTGCCGGTACCATCAATGTTATTGAGGTGCCGGGGGGGTGTCAACGAGCCGAATCGGCCGGGGCCGATTACACAAACGCTTCCATCTGGTCCCAGTTCGGTCCGGCCTTCACTTCGACCTCTAGCGGCACGGTCAATTTCATCGCCCCGGTCATCTCTTTTCGCAGCAGATCGGCCAGTGCTTCACTCTCGGTAACGGGGCACTCGAACACCAGCTCGTCGTGTACCTGCAAGAGCATGCGGGACTGCATGCCCGCTTCGTCCAGCCGATCCTGCATGCGCAGCATGGCGAGTTTGAGTATGTCGGCCGCGGTGCCCTGCACCGGCATGTTTATTGCGGCCCGCTCGGCCGCCTGCCTGGCCTGCCTGTTACTGGCGTTGATCTCCAGCAGGTACCTGCGTCGACCTCCCAGCGAGGCGACATAGCCCCTCTGCTTGCAACTCTCGATAGTGGCGTCGATATAGGTCTTTATACCGGGGTAGCTGGTGAAATAGGCATCGATGAACTTTTTGCCCTGGTCGGCGGTGAGGTCCGTCTGCTGAATTATGCCGAAGGGCGTGAGCCCGTACAGGACCCCGAAGTTGAGGACTTTGGCCACTCGTCGCATGTCGGGGGTGACGTCACTAAGGTCAACCCCGTACACCATCGAAGACGTTGCGCTGTGTATGTCCAAGCCGTCGTGGAAGGCCTTGAGCAGCCCAGGGTCCTGGGACATGTGCGCGAGCACACGTAACTCGATTTGCGAATAGTCGGCGCCCAGCAGCATCCAGTCGGGCGAGCCTTGCGCCACAAATGCCCGGCGCACCCGGCGACCAAGCTCGGTTCGCACCGGGATGTTCTGCACGTTGGGGTCGTTGCTGGACACCCGGCCGGTGGCAGAGCCCGCCTGGTTATAGCTGGTGTGAATGCGGCCGGTCTTTGGGTTGACCAGGCCGGGCAGTGCGTCGACGTAGGTGCTCTTGAGCTTGGACACCTCTCTGAACTCGAGAACGCGGTCGATGACGTCGTAGGCTCTAGCATCGACGTCTACCAGTTTGCCTGCGTCGAGTTGCTCTTTCAGCGCGTCGAGCGAGGCTGCGTCGGTGGAGAAACCGCTCTTTGTTTTGCGCACCGGTGGCAACTTCAACTCGTTGAACAGCACCTCTCCCAATTGCTGGGAAGAGCCGATCTTGAATTCGTGGCCCACCACTTCGTACATAGAGCTTTCGACCTCGGCGAGCCTCTTGCCCAGCTCCACGGACATTTTATTTAGCAGGTCGGAGTTCAGGGCAATGCCACTGCGCTGCATGCGCACCAGCACGTGCACCAGCGGCATCTCCATCGTTTCCAGCGGCCCGGCTAGGTCCATGCGGTCGAGATCTTCGCTGAATATTCCGTGTAGCCGATAGGTGAAGTCGGCGTCGGCGGCGGCGTATGGGGCGGCCTTTGCGATGGGCACCTGGGCCATAGTGATCCGCTTTTTCCCTGTGCCGATCAGGTCCTTTATTGGCGTCATCTCCTCGCCCAGCAGTTCGAGGGCGAGCGCCTTGAGGCCAATTGTCCGTCGCCCCGTGAGGTGCGCGGCGAGCATGGTGTCGAACGTGAGGTTGCGCACCTGCATACCGTGGTTGGCCAGCACCGTCACGTCGTAGTTGGCGTTGTGCGCCATCTTGCCCGTCGTCTCGCTCTCGAACAGCGGGCGCAGTGCGTCCAGGGCCTCGGCCATGGGCACCTGCACAAGTTCTTCGGGGGTCTCGCCCAGTTCGATCTCCAGTTTGGGCGCGTGGCCGACGGGCACGTACCAGCCCACCCCGGCTGCGTTGGAAAACGACAACCCCACCAGTTCCGCCAGCATGGCGTGCTGCGAGGTGGCCTCGGTGTCGAACGCTATCGTCGGGGACGCGCTCAGTTCGGCGATCATCGCATCGAGATTTTCCCGCGTATCGACGACCTGGTAGTCGGCCGTAATCTTCTTGGCCGGCGCAGCCGCGCTTTCTGGCCCCCCATTGGCGGCGATGGGATCGGCTCCGAATACGGGCAAACGGTCAATGATGGTGCGGAAGTCGAGCCCGGTGAGGAACTCGGCGACGGCGGGGCGGTCATACGAGGAGAAGTCAGCGGCGTCCAGGTCCAGATTCACCGGGGCATCTCGCACTATGGTCGTCAGATACTTGCTCTCCCGCGCGGCCTCTTCGCCGTCCCGCATCCTGGTTTGCAGCCCGGCAGGCTTAAGCTCGTCCAGGTGTTCGTAAATGCCCTCCACCGTGCCGAACTGATGCAGCAGCTTTATCGCCGTCTTGCGGCCCACGCCACGGACACCGGGTATGTTGTCCGACGTATCGCCCTCTAGGCCCTTTATATCCGCGACCCTGTCCGGGCCGAGGCCGTCGTAGCGGGCCTCCACCGCCGCCACGTCGTAGACCTTGCGGTTAAAGGCCGTCGAGACGTAGACCCGAGTTTGCGGGGAGACCAGCTGCAGGGCGTCCGTGTCTACGGTCATGATCACCGTGTCGACGCCCTTGGCCTCTGCCTGGGCAGAGAGCGTCCCGAGTACGTCATCGCCCTCGAAGCCCGGTGCCTCGACTATGGGAATGTCGAACGCCCTCAGCATCTCCTTGACCCTGTCGATCTGGCCGGGCAGGTCGGGCGGCGTCGGTGGCCGATGGGCCTTGTACTCAGAGTAGTGGTCGTGGCGAAAGGTCGGCCCCGGTGGGTCGAAAGCGACGACGCAGTGAGAGGGCCCGAAGTCTGTGACGGTCTTGATAAACGAGTTGAGGAACCCGTAGACAGCGCCAATTGGTTCACCCGTCGCGCGGACCGTCATGGGCTCCCGCAGCGCGAAGTAGGCCACGAACACCAGGGCATGGCCGTCGATCAGCAGGAGAAGGGGGGGGCGGTCGCTCATGCGACCAAGTTTAAGCGAAAGCCAGTTGGTGCGCCTCTTCCAACAGTTGCTTCACCCTGTCGGGCGAATCGGCCTCGGCGTATGTGCGCAATAGCGGCTCCGTGCCGGAGAAGCGCACCAGCATCCAGTAGCCACCGGCGAGGTTGAACTTGTAGCCGTCGTCGGTGCGCGTGCCCTCGACTCGCAGTCCGGCCAGTTCGGTGGGGTTGGCCGCCTGCACTCGGGCCACTATCGCCTCTCTTTGCTCAGGAGGGAACGATAGGTCTACTCGGTTGAAGTAGTGGGGGCCGACCGTGTCGGTGAGCCAGTCCACCAGCTCCGACAGGCGCTTGCCGGTGCGCACCATCAGGTCAACCATCAGCAGCCCGCACAATATCCCGTCGCGCTCCGGCACGTGGCCAATAACGGTGTATCCGCCGCTCTCTTCGCCCGCTATGAGCGCGTTTTGCGACTGGAACAGGCGCGCAATGTGCTTGAACCCGACCTTCGTTTCGGTCACCGGTACGTCGTATTTTGCCGCCAGCTTGTCCACCATTACGCTCTGGGTCAGCGACCGTATCAGCGGACCTCGTCTGCCCAGTACCTCCAACTGGTACAGGCACAGCAGCGAGAACGTCTCCAGCGTGGTGACGAACCGGCCCTTCTCGTCGATCAACCCCACCCGGTCGGCGTCGCCGTCGTTGGCAATGCCGATGTCGGCACCGCTGCCAGTCACCAGAGCACGGAGTTGATTGAGATGCTGCCTCAACGGTTCGGGGTGGTCGATTTCGGGGAAGTTCGGGTTCACCTCCCCGTGTATCTCCGCCACCGAAGTGGAACCCCCGGTGAGGATGCGAGGGAACATGCCGAGTCCGGCCCCGTACATCGGGTCCACTGCCACTTTTAGACCAGCCGAACGCAGCGAATCCAGGTCAACCAGGGTGCCGATGTGCGCCAGGTAGTTTGGCGCCAGGTCGACGCGCTCAATTGCGGCGGCGTTCGCCGTTGCGCCTCTTGCCACGCCCCCTGAAGCCTCCAGCCGCCTAATGTGGACCTCTAGCGCAGCGACCGTCTCGTCCGGGGCGCTGCCGCCGTTAGACGGCTTGTACTTGTAGCCGTTGTACGCGGCGGGGTTGTGGCTGGCCGTGATGACGACCCCGCCACCGGCGCGTCGGTCCACGACGCCGTGGCTGAGCATCGGCGTGGGCACATGGCCCCTGGTGACGCTGACCGGGATGCCGTTACTGGCGACCACCTCGGCCACCGCCAAGGCAAAGCGCTCGGAGCCGAAACGAGTGTCGTAGCCGACTAGCAGGCCGCGTTCGGCCATGCCCGTCTCCCGCAGCAGTTCGGCGGTCGCGCGGGCGCAGATGCGCACGTTATCGAACGTGAAGTCCTCGGCCATGAGGGCTCGCCAGCCGTCGGTGCCGAACTTTATCGGCATACGTTTATTGGCACGCTCCTGTTAATGCTCCCGCTCTTATTCCCGCGCTTAGAGGTGGGGGCGGCTAGCTTGCGTCCGCTCCGAAAACGTCGATGCGAATCTGGGCGGCCTTGTCGGTCTTCTCCCAGGGCAGATCGAGATCGTCCCGTCCGAAGTGCCCGTACGCTGCAGTCTGGGTGTATATGGGTCGTCGCAGGTCGAGATCACGGATGATCGCGCCCGGTCGCAGGTCGAAGTGCTTGTCCACCATTTCCACGATCTTGGCGTCTTCAACGTGGTTAGTGCCGAACGTCTCCACGGCAACAGATACGGGGTTCGCCATGCCTATGGCGTAGGAAACCTGCAACTCCAGCCGTTCGGCCAGCCCGGCCGCGACCAGGTTCTTGGCCACGTAGCGGGCGGCGTAGTGCGCCGAGCGGTCTACCTTGGTCGGGTCCTTGCCAGAGAACGCGCCACCGCCATGCCGCGCCTGGCCGCCGTAGGTGTCTACGAGAATCTTGCGGCCGGTCAGACCGGCATCGCCCACCGGGCCACCAGTGACGAACCGACCGGAAGGGTTGATGATGTACTTGGTGTCCTTGTCTCGGTACTGCTCGGGGATGACCTTCATCGCCACCTCGTCAATGAGGTCCCGTTCGATAACCGACTGGCTGACCTCAGGGTTGTGCTGGGTGCTCAGAACAACGGTGTCCAACCGTTTCGGTACGCCGTACTCATACTCCACCGTCACCTGTGACTTGCCGTCCGGCCGTAGGTAGGGAATGATCTTGTCCTTACGTACCTCGGCCATTCTCAGGCATAGCTTGTGCGACAGCTCTATGGACAGCGGCATTAGTGACGGCGTCTCGGTGCAGGCAAAGCCGACCATCATTCCCTGGTCGCCCGCCCCCAGGCTCTCCGCTTCGTTTTCTTTGCCCTCGGCATCTTCACGGACCTCGATGGACCGGGTGACGCCGCCGGAGATGTCGTGCGACTGCTCCTTGAGGGATACGAGCACGCCGCAGGACTGGAAGTCGAAGCCGTACGACGAGTCGATGTAGCCGATGTCTCTAATGGTGTGCCGCACAATCGTCGGAATGTCGACGTAGTGGTCGGTCGTGATCTCGCCGAACACCATTACGAGACCGGTCGTGGTCGCCGTCTCGCATGCGACGCGCGCCT
>CAUZIR010000014.1:0-13658 GCA_963579815.1 Dehalococcoidia bacterium | reverse complement strand
TCCGTTGTCTGCTGCGCCAGGACGGCGGTGACGGCCGGGAAGACCTGCGAGAAGATCTGTGCCAGCTCGTCGTCGCTGAGTGAAAGCGGGAAACTGAAAATCGTCCCACTCACAGCAGCCACTTCTGCCCGGTTCCGGCGCAGAAGGGCGTCAAGGCCAGCGCCGTACTCGCCTCCCGGCAGGTCTTCTAGGGGGGCGCACATCCGAGCGGCAACCTCCCCGTTACCGGCGGTCGCCTCGCACAGGTGCCTGGGAAGGAGCGTGCCGAACGTCGGGCCGATGCGGCCGAGCTCACCGTTGGCGATTGCAAACCCGGCAACGTCGTCGTCGATGATGGAGTTCCGCGCCCCCGCATCTACTTCAACCTGTTGTTCGACCATCTGGACGAGGAGGGCGTGGCCTTCGATGAAGCGATCGGTAGGCTCCAGAGCGCTGATCGTTGCGAGGGTTTCCACGAACACCGTGCCAACACCGCCCTCGATGAGGGCGATATGAAAACTAAAAGATACGGCGCTCCGACTCGTTGATCGGCACGTCGTTGGCGCTCATGTCGCGCCTGCGCATGAGGCCGTCGTCGGCGAACTCCCAGTGCTCGTTGCCGTGTGTCCTCCACCACTGGCCAGACGGGTCACGCGACTCGTACTCGAAGCGCACGGAGATGCGGTTGCCGGTGAAGGCCCACAACTCCTTTATGAGTCGGTATTCCAACTCTTTATCCCATTTGCGGCGCAGGAAGGCCTCGATGGCCTCGCGCCCTACAAAAAATTCGACTCTGTTGCGCCAGTCCGAGTCCGGCGTGTACGCCAGCGCGACGCGCTCGGGGTCGCGCGAGTTCCAGGCGTTTTCGGCCGCCTGTACTTTCGCTCGCTTTCGCTGTCTCGGCGGTGAACGGTGGTTTTATGTCGGTCGGTTTGGGAGGCATGTCGGCTCCTTGTGTTTCGATAGACGTCGGCGAAGTCCTGTCGCCAACGGCCTTGTCCGTTGGATGCGGACGAGGCGCAATCGATTGGAAGCCCGAGCGGACCGGAGAGGCGCAGGCGTAACATGACGTGCGGTCGAATCATCTTGAGAACATCGTAGGAGGGCGGCGCATTGAAGCTGGGAGTTAACTTGTTGAACTTCGGTCCGACTGGCAGCCCCGAGGCGCTGCTACGTTGGACGCTGGCGGCCGAGGAACTGGGCTACGACTCAGTAATGGTCTCGGACCATGTTGCGGTCACCAGCGACGTCGCCGAACCCTACCCGGAGACGTTCCAGGACCCGTTCGTGACACTGGCATGGCTGGCTGGGCATACGAGCCGGGTTCGGCTGGGCACCACTGTCGTTATCCTGCCGTACCGGCACCCGGCCCTGACGGCCCGATTGGCCGCCAACGTCGACCATATGAGCGCTGGACGGCTGATCCTCGGTGTTGGAGTGGGCTGGTCGCCGCTCGAGTTCGCGGCGCTCGGTGTGCCGTTCGAGACGCGCGGACGCATGACCGACGAGTACATCGAGGCGATCAAAGCGCTGTGGTCGGGTGAAGACGAGGTGTCCTACGAGGGCGAGACCGTCTCGTTTACAGGCGTGCATGCGATACGGCCACTGCAGGTACCGGGACCGCAGATCTGGGTCGGGGGCAACGGGTCGTTGGCAATCCGGCGAGCAGTGACTCACGGGGATGGCTGGCACCCGATCAACCAGACCCGGCAGCAGTTCCGGGACGGGTCTGGCGAAATGGCCCGTGTCGCCCGGGAACTGGGTTGTCCCGTGCCCGCCCTGTGCCCACGGATACAGCTAAAGATTACAGACGGCGATGTTGACGAAGGCGACCGGGTAATGGGAATCGGCTCTCTGAGCCAGGCACTCGACGACCTGAAGTACCTGGAAGGGCTCGGCTCGGTGCACGCGACGCTCGACCGGTACGTTGTACCCGACCTGGCAGCGACGACTCGGCACGACGAGGGTTTGGAGCTACTGGCTACACTGGCCGACAGACTTTCACTCTAATTAGCAATTATGTTGCACAACTGGCGCAACGTATGAATCACCAGGGAGACGAAGGCATTGGACACAGAACTGACTATCGATGAACTGCTAACAACCACCAGGGCAGTGCGGCGCAAACTGGACCTGGACAGGCCGGTCGAACGGGCCGTCATTGAGGAGTGCATTGCCATTGCCCAGCAGGCACCGGTGGCGTCTCACGACGAGATATGGTCTTTCGTGATTGTCACCGATCAAGATAAGAAAGACGCTCTCGCCGAGATATATCGACAGGGCTGGAGCGGCTACAACAAGACCCGAACGCCCGCCGAAGACGCGACGCCGGAGTCTCTCCAGCGCGACAAGCTGGTCGACTCGGCCGGCTACCTGGCCGAGAACATGCACCGGGTACCTGCCATGGTGATTCCCTGCTTCGGCCGTCGTCCAGACGCAGAGTCAACCGCCTGGCAGAGCGGCGTGTGGGGCTCGATCGGCCCGGCGACGTGGAGTTTCATGCTGGCCGCCCGGTCGCGAGGGCTGGGTACCGTGTGGACCAGCCTACACCTCGTCGACGAGGAGGCCGCCGCAGCGGTGCTGGGCATCCCGTATCCCGAGGTCATGCAGGCTGCGCTCGTCCCGGTGGGCTACATGACCCAGTCCAGGTTCAAACCGGCCCCCAGGCGTCCGCTATCCGAGATTGTTCACTGGGAGGGCTGGCAGGGCAGCTAGCGCTGAGAGGGCGACTGCCACAGGTACACGGCCGCGAGTGAGCGCCACGGTCGCCATCGCTCTGCTACGGCCTCCAACTCCTGCGCGGATATGTCCGGCTGGCCCAGCGCCCTGGCGGCGGCCTTCCTTAGGCCCAGGTCGCCTGCGGGGAACGCATCCAGGTGTCCATAGACCCGCATCGCCACCATGTGCGCGGTCCACGGGCCGATACCGGGCAGCGCTTGCAAGCGCTCGAGCAGATCGGACAGGTCGTTACCCAGGTAAAGGTCTAGCGAGCCATCGGCGACGGCAGCCGCGAAGGCCGTTAACGTTGTTCCCCGGCTCACCGGAACACCCAGGTCCGAGAGGTCGGCCTGTGCCAACTGGTCCGGGGACGGGAACATGTGGCCCAAGGCGAACGGCTCAAGGCCCGCGACCGGGGTGCCAAACCGCTCTGCGACCCGGCCCGAAATGGTAGAGGCGGCCGCTACGGTTACTTGTTGACCGAGGATTATCCTGACCGCGGTTTCGAACCGGTCCCAGGCACCGGGAATTGTGATGCCCGGTAGTTCGGAAACCACCGCGCCCAGGATAGAGTCTTCGGTCAACAGGGCCTTGCCGCCTGCCAGGTCGGTGTCGAGTCCCAGCATGCGGCGACACCGGGCCACGTCGTCCACCAGGTTGTGGAAAGTCGGCAGGTGGGCGACCACTTCCAGCTGGGTCTTGTCGGCGGTGGCGGACACTTCGAATACGCCGGGGTAGCCGCACGAGTCGGTGACCCTGCGGTAGACGCCTTCTTCGGTGACTGATTCGACTCCGGGTATAGCTCTGTCCGTCAGGTAACCCAGCGCCCGGTCGAAGTCGAAGCCCGGGAAGTGGGGGAGCCTCAGGTGCAGACCGCCGTCGGCGATCAGCCGGTCAGAGACTCTCCGCTTTGACCGCAGTTCGCGTGGGGTGAAGTGAAAGACTTCCCCAACCGCCCGGTTCATAAGGCGGGCGCTGTTGAATCCGGAGGCGTCCGCGACCTGGCCCATGGGCAGGTCGGACTCGTCCAGCAACCGGCGTGCGAAGTGGGCGCGCCGAGACCGGGCGACGATGGCGGGTGAGGCACCAACGTGCTCCCGAAACAGCCGCCTCAATTGGCGAGGACTCATCCCAATAGTTCTGCCCAGTTTCGCTTCGTTGCTATTGTCCAGCGCCCCTTCGCTAATGAGCATCACCGCTTGCCGCACCACCGCTGGGGTTGCCTGGTCCAGCAGTTCGTTGGCTCGACGGTCGGGGCGGCAACTCAGGCAGGGTCGATACCCGGCGGCCTCAGCGGCGACGGCGCTAGAGAGGGTCGAGCAGTTTTCAGACAGCGACCTGCCCCCGCAACCCTCCCGACAATAGATGCCGGTAGTGGCGACCGCGTTGACCTCTCGAGGGCCGAGTTTCGTTGTGCTCATCGACTCCATATTGACACGCGATTCGGGCGTATTGTGGACATATTCGAACACGCGTCCAGCGTTTGTTCAAGTATGACCGAATGTGTCCGGTGCGTCGTCCCGGCGCGCCATATGATGGGTTAATCATGGTTGTGAATCGAGGTGGCCAAATGGGCCCGCACGGGTTTCATGTCGCAACAATGGCCAGCCCGGTAGGGGAGTTAACGCTCGTCGCCAACGATGCCAGAATACGTAGCATAACGCGGCCGAATGAAAGGCCTGGGCGAGTTGGGTCCGCGCCTGGTCCGGTTTCCAGCCAGAATCACCCCATACTCGAACTCTGCCTCCGTCAACTGGATGAGTATTTTGCTGGAGAACGTACCGGGTTCGATGTTCCGCTTGATCTCGTCGGTACGGACTTCCAGCGGGCGGCGTGGCTGTCACTGGCCACGATTCCCTACGGAGAGACGGTTAGCTACGGCGAGCAGGCGAGACGTTTGGGCCGTCCCAAAGCGGCCAGAGCCGTGGGCGCGGCAAACGGGCGCAACCCCATCTCGATCATTCTGCCCTGCCACCGGGTCGTTGGCCGTGATGGCGCGCTCACCGGCTTCGCAGGCGGCCTGGACGTTAAGCGCGCGCTGCTGGAACAAGAGCGCGCCGTTTTGCCGAGCACCGTTGACCGGACCTGGCTTCCCACTTAACCTGAGCGCCCAATCCCGGCGATAGCTAAAACATCTGGAGCAGGCGCAATGCTCGATCTCCTCATAACCGGCGGACTCGTCCTCGACGGGGCGGGTAATCCCGGCCAGTACCTCTCTGTTGGTGTGAGAGACGGCACCCTCTCAGTGCTTCACGGGGACGTTTCCGAAGTGCAGGCAGTTAGCCGTATAGACGCCACTGGCAAGATTGTGTGCCCTGGCTTCATCGACGTGCACGCCCACTCCGGGTTGATGATCCTGAACCAGCCCGAGCACATGCCCAAGGTGCACCAGGGCGTGACGACCGAGGTCATCGGCATTGATGGCAACTCGTACGCGCCGTTCCGGGACCCAGCAGACCTCGACCGCATGATCCAGATTAACGCTGGCCTGGAGGGCGACCCTGAGCTGCCCGGCCGCTGGGGAACGGTCTCTGAGTACCTCGACATGTTTGACCGAAAGGTCGCGGTGAATATCGCCTACGTAGTGGGGAACTCGCCCTTGCGCGTCGGCGCGATGGGCTGGGGAAACAAGGCCGCGACGACGAAGGACATGGCGACGCAGAAAGCGCTGCTGAGAGAGGCCATGGAAGAGGGTGCGTTTGGCATATCTACCGGCCTCGATTACCCGCCCGGCAGCTACGCCGATACTGACGAGCTGGTGGAGCTTTCAAAAGAGGCGGCGAAGCTGGGCGGCTTCTACCACACGCACGTGCGTTACCGACTCGGTGATCGCTATCTCGACCCGTTCAAAGAAGCAATAGAAATCGGCCGCCGCAGCGGCATCCCCATTCACCTGACGCACATGAACCGGCGCATCACTTCCCCCGGCGGCCTGGCCCGTATTTTCGACGTGGTAGAGTCGGCCCGCGACGAGGGGTTGGACGTTACGTTCGACTGCTACCCGTACCAGTACGGCGGCACCCGACTGCTGGTCATGTTCCCCGACTGGCTGCACGACGGTGGCCCCGAGTTGGCATTGGAGAGACTTGCATCAGAAGAGGCGAGGGAACGCCTGCGCAAAGAGGTGGGGATATTCAACCTGGCCTGGGACCAGATGTGGCTGACCTACTTCAAGCGACCGCATAACAAGGTGTACGAGGGCAGGACCATCGAGGCGGTCGCCGACATGCGCAATCAGCACCCCGTGGACGCGCTCTGTGACTTGCTCATTGACGAGCAGCTCCGGGTGTCTTTCAAGGCGCACACCATTGACGCCCGCATCATCCCCGACCTCATCGCCCACCCCCTGTACATGGTGGGCACCGACGCGCTGCTTATCGGCGACTTCCCGCCGCCCATGGGCTACGGTAGCTTCCCGGTCATCCTCTCGGAGATTGTCCGCGAAGAGGGCAAACTGCCGTTGACCGAAGCCATTCGCAAGATGACGTCTTACCCGGCGTTCCGGGTCGGGATACCCGACAGGGGCCTGATTAAAGACGGCTTCAAAGCCGACCTGACCATTTTTGACTACAAGGAAATTAAAGCTCACGCGACGCTGCAAAAACCGAAAGAGCTTTCTACCGGCGTTGAGTATGTGATCGTGAACGGCACTATCGTCATTGAGAAGGGCGAGCACACCGGTGCGCTGCCCGGGCATGCGCTGCGTAAGGGAGCGTGAGGACTAGCGCGCGTGAGGGTGCCCTGAGATAGAGGCCATGAGATTGAAGGCGATGCAGAAGTTCCGGGGCGTTCCCGCGCTGGCGCGACTGGAATGAAGACTGACCGCCCTGTATTGTTTTAACCGTGAATCAAGATCAACTAATGCGACTGTTGGACCGGCCCCTGTCATGGGGACTGGTCGGCTTTTTTATCGGCCTCGGCCTCGGTGCGAGTTCCGGCTCTGTCTGGCCTCTCGGCATCGGACTGCTGGTCTACATCTACTACATGCGCGGTCACGGCCCGGCCCGGCCCGCTACCGAAACAAAGCTGTTTACCACGGGCCCGTTGTTCCTCATTACCTGGGTGTTCGGCTTCTTAGTAAACGGGTGGGCGTTCTAGGCCGAACCCCATTCCCGTAGATCTTTTCGTTACCTGTGTCGTAGATCGGCTCTACCCCGAGGTGGGGGAGGCCACGGTTCGAGCCCTGCGGAAACTGGGGGTCGAGGTACGGTTTCGTGAGACCCAGACCTGCTGTGGCCAGCCCGCGTTCAACTCCGGATTTTGGGACGACGCAAAGCCGTTGGCCCGCAAATTCCTGGAACTGTTCGAAGACGCAGACGAGATAGTGGTGCCCTCGGGCTCATGCGCGGCCATGATTCGCGTGTTCTACCCCGAACTTTTTCAGGACGACCCGGCCGAACTGGGAAAGGCGAAACGACTTGCGCCAAAGGTGTTCGAGCTTTCCGAGTACCTCGTGGACGTGCTCGGCGTCACCAAATTCCCCGAAAACGCCAATGCCCCTGACACGTCGGTCACTTACCACGAGGCCTGCCACCTCACCCGCGAACTGGGTGCGACGACGCAGGCCCGCGCCATTCTGAGCGCACTGCCGGGGGTTCGACTAACCGAGCTCGATCAGTCAGAAGTCTGCTGCGGCTTCGGGGGGACGTTCGCGGTCAAATACGCCGACATCTCCGGGGCCATGCTGCGCGACAAGATCGAACGAATTGACTCCAGCGGTGCTGAAGTTGTGACGGCCTGCGATGCAAGCTGCCTCATGCACATTGGCGGTGGCCTGGAGAAGCGCTGCTCGAAGGTGCGCCCAAAGCACCTGGCCGAGCTAATTGACGAGGCGCTGTCCTGAAAGTTAAAACGAAGGACTTCAACAAGGGCGCGGCAGTCGCCATACGCGACGAGAAGGTCCAGAAAAGCCTGCTGGGCCTGTACAACGGCTTCCACAAGGCGCGCATTTCGGCCGCAGCAGACACGTCCGACTGGGAGTTGCTGCGCGAGCGAGCCCGGCAGGTGAAGAACCGGACTATCGCCAACCTGGATCATTACCTGGAACAGTTCGAACGCAAAGTCACCGCACTAGGCGCGGTCGTCTACTTCGCCCCCGACGCCGAGGCGGCCAGCAAGTACGTGCTCGACCTGGCAAAGGCGAGAGGCGTGCGCACCGTCATAAAGGGCAAGTCCATGATCTCCGAGGAGATGGGGCTGAATGAGCAACTCACGGAGGCAGGCATCGAGCCGGTGGAGACCGACCTTGGTGAGTATGTAATTCAACTGGCTGGGGAGACGCCGTACCACATTGTTGCCCCGGCAATTCACAAGGACCGTCACGACGTTTCGAAGCTGTTCCAGGAGAAGCTGGGAACGCCACATATAGACAACATTGAAGGCCTGGGCAAAGAGGCCCGGCAGCAGCTTCGAGGCAAGTTCATAGTCGCCGATATGGGCATTACCGGCGCTAATTTTCTGGTCGCAGAGACGGGGACACTGGGGTTGGTGACGAACGAGGGCAACGGGCGCATGGCAAGCTCAATGCCCCGCATTCACGTAGCCCTTGCCGGTATGGAGCGTGTGGTGCCGACGATGGAGGACATGAGCATGTTCCTCCGCCTGCTCATTCGCTCTGCCACCGGTCAGCGCATTTCCAGCTACGTAACACTCGTCAACGGGCTCAGGCGTCCGGCAGATGAGGACGGCCCCGAAGAGTTCCACATTGTCATTGTGGACAACGGCCGCTCCCGCATGCTGGCCGACCCGGAGCTGCGCGAGGCGCTCAATTGCATTCGCTGCGGGGCCTGCCTGAACGCGTGCCCGGTGTATCGCAAGGTCGGCGGCCACTCCTATGGCTACGTCTACCCTGGCCCCATCGGCGCTATCGTCACGCCCATGCTCACCGGCCTGGGGGACGCAAAAGATCTGCCGTTCGCCTCCAGCCTGTGCGGGGCGTGCAAGGAGGCCTGCCCGGTGAAGGTCAACATTCCGCGCATGTTGCTGGCGCTGCGTCGCGACCTGACAGACGGCAAGAAAAATCCGAATGACAAGCGTTCAACACTCGCCGAACGACTGTCATTCAAAGCCTGGAGGGTGCTGTTCGGGAGCAATGCGCTGCTGGGGCTTTCTGTGCGAATTGGCCGGCTTATGCAGATTCCGCTGGTGCGAGGCGGCGTGATTCGCTGGCTGCCGGGGCCGCTTTCGGGCTGGACGCGCCACCGGACGCTCAAGCCGCTGCCGAGTTCGTCTTTTCGGGACCGGTGGGCCGATCACCTGAAAGACGCCGATAGTCCAGGACACCGGCAGTGACGTCCAGTAGAGAGAGCTTTTTCGCGGGGTTGCGTTCCGCCCTTGTTTCAGGCGCAGAGGCGGGGGAAGCGCCGCGGCCCGACCCGTTCCCCACGGACGATGAAGTGCTGGCCCGCGTCACTGCGATTCAGAAACTGATCGCCGAACAGGCAGCCGAACTCATGGACGAACTGGCAGCATCGGCGAAGGCCGGGGGCTGGGTGGTGCACAGGGCGGCGAATATAGAGGAAGCGCTGGGGCAGGTAGTAGACATCGCCCGCGGTCTGGCGGTCACGTCGCTGGTGCGCTCCGACCACGACGTGCTTTCTCGCCTGGGCGTCGACGGGCCGCTCGCAGCAGACGGTATCGACGTGACGAAGATGGCTCGTGAGGACTCGGAAGACCCGTCCTCACATCGCCAGGCCGCAATCGATGCTGGGCTTGGACTGACGGGAGCCGACTACGCCATCGCCGAGACCGGCTCGGCCGTGCTGGCAGCAGGGCAGGGGGTGAGCCGCATCGTGTCGCTGGTGCCCCCGGTGCACGTGGCCGTAGTGGAGCGAGGGTCGGTGGTGCCGAGCCTGGACGAGCTATTCACTTTGCTACGCCAGGACTACGGCGAGCAGGACTGGGCCAGCTACGTGAACATCATCTCCGGACCCAGCCGCTCGGCAGACATCGAGTACACCCTGGTTACGGGGGTACACGGCCCCGGTGAGGTACACCTCGTGCTGCTGGACGAGGGCTCCGCTTAGCGCAGGGCGCTAAGCCTCTCGGGGGATCTGGCTTAGCTTAAAAGCCGTTTGTCCTCGAACCCGCCCTGAGCGTCCGCATGACCTGCTCGGTGGAGTCAGTGATGAGCACGGCGACGTTGGCCGAGGCCTCGTCTAGCGTCATGGGTCGGTTGGTAATGGCGAAGGCCGCGTCGATGCCGTGCTCATGGACCTTCTGATAGTCGCTACCCAGCGAACCAGATATCCCCACCACCGGAATGCCCCGGTCGTCGGCCAGTTTCGCCACGCCAATAGGAGCCTTGGAAAAGACCGTCTGAAAGTCCATCTTGCCCTCGCCGGTGAGCACTAGGTCGGCACCCTCTAGTTTTTCCCGGAAGCCCACCGCCTCCAGCACGATGTCTACTCCCGGACGCAGGCTTCCGTGAAGGAACGCCACCATGCCCGCACCCAGGCCTCCGGCGGCACCGGCACCCGGCATGTGGTTCACTTCCACTTCCAGGTCGCGGCGGGCGACGTGCGCGAAGTGGCGCAGGGCGGCGTCCAACTCCTCGACTTGTTCGGGAGTAGCACCCTTTTGGGGGCCGTAGACTGCCGATGCGCCCTCGGGGCCGCACAGCGGGTTGCTCACGTCGCAGGCGATTTCGAAGGTCGATTCTCTTGTGCGTGGATCCAGCTCGGACACGTCGATTCGGTGCAGCTTCTCCAGCGCCGCGCCGCCCCGGTCGAGGTCGTCCCCGGACGCGTCCAGCAGTTTGACCCCCAACGCCTGTGCCATGCCAGCACCGGCGTCGTTGGTGGCACTGCCGCCGATGCCGATGATGAAATGCCGATACCCGGCGTCCAGGGCCGCTCGAATCGCCTCGCCCAGGCCGTAGGTCGTGGCTTTCAGGGCGTTTAGTTTGGAAGGCTTAAGCAGCACGAGCCCGGAGGTCCGGGCCATCTCGATGACCGCCGTGCGGCCGTCGCCCATCGCTCCCCAGTCGGCGTTGACCTTCTTGCCCAGCGGACCGGTCACTCTGGTCGTTTCCACTCGGCCGTCCGACACCTCGACCAGTGTTTCTAGCGTGCCGTCGCCACCGTCGGCTATGGGCACGAGGACCGTCTCGGCGTCGGGCACGACGGCCTTCACCCCCGCCTCCATGGCGTGGGCGGCATCCAGCGCGGAGATGCTGCCTTTAAAAGTCTGCGGTGCAATGACGATCTTCATGAGAGAAGCCACTTTGACAGCGAGTTACGGTTTTTGTCCAGCCAGGCGATGTTCAGGCGGATCTTTTCCAGCGATTGCCGCACCGTCCGTTCGGCGGCTGGTGTTGGGTTGTCGGTGAAGAATTTCTGCACCTCTTCTAGCCTGTCCGGCGTGGTGAACCCCGAGGTCGTTTCGACGAGATACATGAGCCCGAAGCCGCCCTCGCCGTAGCGACGATGGACCTCGTCCCAGTTGTCGCGCATGAACTGCCAGGCGATGTCTCGGCCCTTGCCCGACATGGCGGTGCGGACTATTACGCCGATGGCCTCGTGGGTCCTGACCCGGTCGGTGAACGAACGGTTCAGGGTTTCCAGGGCGAGGTCGGGCTGTTCGAACTGGGTCAGACCGGCGAGCAGTCGCACCTGTTCTTCTTGTAACTCGGTCTTGCCGTGCACGTCCCACATGGCGTCGTATGTGCTGGCGTCTCCGGACTTCGCCGCCAGGGTAAAGACGGCCCTTCTTAGGTCAGCGGGGACGGCGGTTGGGTCTTCGACGTATTCGCTGAACTTGCCCGATGCCTCGCTCAGTGTTGTGGTGTCGCCGTGCGAGCCCAACGCAAGTAGCACGTTCGCTCTCAAAAGAGCCTGCAGATGGCCCTCGTCAGCTACCGGCCGCCAGCCCACGCTGGCACCGATGGGGGCGAGAAGGTCTCGCGAGTAGGCCTGAAACGCACCGTGAGATGGCTCACCGGACAGCAAGTTTCCCAAAGCGGCAAGACTGTCGGTGACGCTGGCCCACACGGCCTGGCTCGTCTCGCCTTCATAGTGACGGGCGAGTTCCAGGAAGTCTGTGGCAGGCAGCATGCCCGCACGGCACAGAGCGAAAGCATCGTCCGCCAGGCCCAGGCGGTCGCCCGTCGAAAGCTCACCTGACCCAACAGCCGAGGCCAGGCGCTCAAGTTCTGCGTCTGGATATTTGACCCGGTAGAACCCGGTCTGCTCGGAGTTCACCTTCAGCCAGCCGTCATCGGCCGTTTTGCCCGACCCCGCACCAAGCAGGGGCGGCAGGGTGACCCGGCGGTCGGTCATGAGGGTGGCGGTGCGGGAGTGGGCGCGTGAAGCGACGGCCAGGGGGACCTGCCACACGGTGTCGTCGTCGGCCTCCCAGTTCTCGTTGGCCATCACGGCTTCGTAGGCGAAACGCTGCTGAGTGGCAGAGATTGTGGCCTCTCCGTCAGCTCGCTGGACGGCAATTTCGATGAACGGGTAGCCGGTCTGCTTTGTCCAGCTATCCATGATCTCGCCCACCGGCTGGCCCGATGCCTGCGCCAGTGAAGACCATAGATCGGAGGTGGTTGCGTTGCCGTGGCGATGCTCTTGCAGGTAGGCGTTGATGCCCGCCCTGAAGGGGTCCTCGCCGATGTACGCCTCCAACATGCGAATGACGGACGCGCCCTTGGAGTAGCTGATGGCGTCGAACAGTTGGCCGATTTCGGCCGGGTCGTCGACGTCCTGCTCTATCGGGTGGGAGTTCTTCAGGCCGTCTAGCCTCAGAGCCCGGCCGGTGTCATCGACGAGGAACTGGTTCCACTTGTCCCATTCCGGGTACAAAGCGTCGACCGCTTTATCGCCCATCCAAGATGCGAAGCTCTCGTTCAGCCACAGGTCGTTCCACCAGGCCATGGTCACCAGGTCACCGAACCACATGTGAGCCATCTCGTGGGAGACGATCTCGGCCACCAGCTGTCGCGTCCCGGCAGAACTCGAATTTTCGTCTACAAGCAAAGTGGGCTCTCGGTACGTGATGCAGCCCCAGTTTTCCATCGCCCCGGCCGCGAAGTCGGGGATGGCCAGGTGGTCCAGCTTGGGAAGCGGGTAGGGGATGCCAAAGTAGTCGTTGAAGTAGTCGAGTAGCCGGAGCGAGACGTCGAGTGCGTATCGACCCCGCTCCTCGTTGCCAGAGGTCGCCCAGATGCGCATAAGCGTGCCGGACTTGGAACGTTCTTCAACGCATTTCATGTCGCCGACCGCGAACGCCAGAAGGTATGTGGACATGGGTGGGGTGGTGGCGAAGCGCACGGTTTTTGTTCCGTCGTCTTCGGTCACGGACTCTTCCGGCATGTTCGAAATGGCCGCCAGCGCGCTCGGTACAACCAGAGTCACGGTGAATTCGGCCTTGAGCGACGGCTCGTCCCAGCACGGTAGTGCCCGCCTGGCGTCGGTTGGTTCGAACTGGGTGGAGGCGAGGTAGCGCTCAAGGCCGTCGCCGTCCACATATCGGCTGCGATAAAACCCGCGCAACCGGTCGTTTAGCGTGCCGGTGAACGTTAGCGAGAGCGTCGCCGGGCCGGGCCGAATTTGGGAAGGGAAGGCGATAGTCGCGGTTTCGGCGGAGACGTCGTAGGTCGCTTCGCCAACAACCGCGGGGCCGCTGCCGGTCACCAACCGGGCCCCGGTGATGTCCAGTTCGATTGCGTTCAGGGTGATTGAAGCAGTGGGAGAGAGCACCTCGATGGTGATGTCCACCTCGCCCGCGAAGGTGAAGTGGGCTAAGTCTGGGGTGAGCTTTAGCTCATACGCTGTGGGCCGGACGTTAGGGGGTAGCTTTATTGCCAGGGATTCAGTCAAGCGGGGATTTCCAATCTATGTGTGGAGTCCGGCCGACTCTAAAGAGCGACGCGGCGGGGTGGGACGCGATCTTTTTCGAGCTGCACGAGCAGCTCTATTGCGACGACCGCTTCGTCCAGGCGGCCTTCGGGATTGTAGACGACG
>CAUZIR010000013.1:0-13988 GCA_963579815.1 Dehalococcoidia bacterium | reverse complement strand
CTTCCCAGCATCGACGTGCTGTCGGGGGGCCGCCTGGTCGTAGGGGTAGGCGTGGGCTGGATGCGCGAAGAGTTCGAGGCCGTAGACGCGCCCCCGTTTGCCGAGCGGGGCCGGGTCACCGACGAGTACCTGCGCGCCTTCCGAGAGCTGTGGACAGCCGACGCGCCGAGTTTCAGCGGCGATCACGTCTCGTTCGCAGACGTCGCGTTCGAGCCCAAGCCCGTGCAGAAGCCTCTGCCAATCTGGATAGGCGGCGAGAGCGCCCCGGCCATTCGGCGAGCGGCGACACTGGGCGACGGCTGGTACCCCATCAGCTTCAGCCCGGCCAACCCGCTCGACACTCTCGAGCGGTTCACGGCGTCGCTGGACAAGCTGTACGCCCTGGCCCGAGAGGCGGGGAGGGACCCCGGCGACATCAAGATCACCTACCACGCCGGTGCCTATGGTCGTGAAGCAGAGACCGTCGATGGTGAGCGAAAGGCCTTCACCGGCAGCGACGGGCAGATAGCCGACGACGTAAAGCGCTTCGAAGAAGCGGGCGTGAGCAACATCTTCTGGCTATTCCCCGGCGACACGCCCGCCGAGCTAACGGCGTCAATGGAGCGGTTCCGCGACGTGGTGGCCAAGGGCTAGGAGTCGTCCGACTCGCCCCAGCGGTCACGGTGGCGCTGCCCCGCTTCGCGTTCGGCGCCCTGGTCGGATGGGTCGTAGTAGTGGCGGCCCTTTAGCTTTTCGGGCAGGTTCTCCATGGGGCTGAAGTGCTCGTCGAAGTCGTGCGAGTACTTGTAGCCCTGGCCGTAGCCCTCGTCCTTCATCAGCCCTGTGACGGCGTTGCGCAGGTGCAGGGGTACTTGTTCGTTAGGCGTCTTCTTTGCGTCTGCTAGTGCCGCTCCAATCGCCTTGTAGGCGGAGTTCGACTTGGGTGCCGTGGCCAGGTAGATGACGGCCTCGGCCAGAGGAATGCGGGCCTCGGGCATGCCCACGAAGTGGGCGGCCTGCTGAGCGGCGATGGCGATGGACAGGGCCTGCGGGTCGGCCAGGCCGATGTCTTCGGCGGCGAGGATGACGATGCGGCGGGCGATGAACATCAGGTCCTCCCCGGCGTCCAGCATGCGGGCCAGCCAGTAGATGGCCGCGTCCGGGTCGGAGCCACGCACCGACTTTATGAACGCTGAGATGGTGTCGTAGTGGTTGTCGCCCGCCTTGTCGTAGCGGGGCGACCGGCGCTGCATCGTCTCTTCCACCAATTGGAGCGTTATGTGCCGGGTGCCGTCCTCACCCTGCTCGGCCGCGGACACCGCCAGGTCCAGCGCGTTTAGCGCGACTCGCGCGTCGCCGCCGGAGAACGCCACCAGCGCCCGCTTCGCATCGTCGTCAAAGCGAGGTTTGAGTGAAGCGAGGCCGCGCTCAGAATCGGCGACGGCGCGGGCGAGAATGCCGCCGATCTGCTCGTCAGATAGCGGCTTAAGCGTGAACACACGCGAGCGGGAGAGCAGGGGGCCGATCACCTCGAACGACGGGTTCTCGGTCGTCGCCCCAATCAACGTAACCACGCCCGACTCGACGTGGGGCAGCACAACGTCTTGCTGCGCCTTGTTGAAGCGGTGAATCTCGTCCACGAACAGTACGGTGCGCCGCCGGTCCATGCCCAGTCGGTCCCGCGCCTCTTTTATCACCCTGCGCAAATCGGCCACGCCGGAAGTTACTGCGCTGATCGGCTCGAAGTAGGCCTTCGTCATGCCGGATATGAGCAGGGCAAGTGTCGTCTTGCCCGACCCCGGCGGCCCCCAGAGGATCATCGAGGGCAGCATGTCGGCGTCGATGCTTCGTCGCAGCACGTGCTCCGGCCCGACGAGATGGTCCTGACCGAAGAACTCCTCGAACGACTGCGGGCGCATGCGCGCGGCGAGGGGAGCCTCGCTCCGGAGCGTCGATTCTTCCTGGTGTTCGAAGAGCGTCATGTGCCCTACTTCATTACGGCTATCGTGACGCCGCCATTACCCTCGGCCGGAGAGGCGTCATAGTAGCGCTTGACCAGCGGATGGCCCGTCATGTGCTCGCGCACGGCCGCCTTCATTATGCCGCCATTCTTACCGTGGATGACGCGTACCCTGGGGTAGCCCGCGCCCTTGGCATCGCGTAGATACGCATCGAGTTTTACCAGCGCGGGCCGCACCCTCATCAGCCGCAGGTGAACCTCCTGCGGAACCGACAAGCGGTCGACGATGCTGGGCCGTCGCTGATCCGGGTCTCGGGCCACGCTAGTCGCTCCTCATGGCCGAGGCCAATCCGGCCAGGAGGGCGGCGTCTTGTGTTGGTGGCACGGTGCGCGGGTCGAGCAATACTCGCTCGTTTTCAATGCGGGCGATCACCGGCGTGGCGACGGACCGGAGCCTGCCCACCAGCGCAGATGCGGCAATCTGTCCTGGGTCGATAGCCAGGGCGAAAGACGGGAGCGTCTCGCCGGGCAGGCTGCCGCCGCCGATGGTCGAGCGGGTCTCGATAACGTCCGACCCTGCTCCGATTTCTTTGCACCACGCCCTGGCTCTCTCTGCGATGCCCTCGCGGCTGGCGGCGATCATCGCCCATACAGGGATCTTCTCGGTCGCTTCACCGCGCAGGTAGTGCAGCAGCGTGCTGGCCAGGGCCGCCAGTGACATCTTGTCGGTGCGCACAGCCCGGGCCACCGGGTGCCTTGCCAGCCTGCCGACGGCCTCGGTTGTGCCCGCGATAATCCCGGACTGTGGCCCGCCGAGCAGCTTGTCGCCGGAAAAGAACGCCAGGTCCACACCTGCGGCCAGGCTTTCTTGCGGCATGGGCTCGTGCGCCAGGCCGTATTCCGTCGTATCGAGCAAACAGCCACTACCGAGGTCGTGCAACACCGGCACGCCGCGCCGTCTGCCCAGCTCGACCAGTTCGGGAATAGAAGGTGCGTGAGTGAACCCGACGGTGCGGAAGTTGCTGGCATGTACGGCGAGAATGGCCCCGGTACGGTCGGCAATGGCCTCCTCAAAGTCGCGCACGTAAGTTCGATTGGTGGTGCCGACCTCGACCAGCTCGGCACCGCTGTGCCGGAGTACGTCGGGTATGCGGAACCCGCCGCCTATCTCGACCGCCTCGCCCCGGGAAACGATTACCTGCTTGCCTGTGGCGAACTCCATCAACCCCAGCAGCATCGCCGAGGCGTTGTTGTTAACGACCAGGGCCGCCTCTGCGCCCGTTACCTGGCAAACGAGCCCCGCAATAGCCGCCTGGCGCGAACCCCGACGGCCGACGCCGAGGTCGTATTCGAGGTCGGTGTAAGACCCGGCGACGGCGCGAGCGGAGGCGATGGCGTCGTCGCTGAGTGGGGCGCGGCCGAGGTTGGTGTGCAGCACAACGCCGGTGGCATTTATGACCGGAGTGGGCCATGTACGCCAGGCCGACGAGGCGTTGAGAACGTCATGCACTAGAGCGTCTACGTCGGGCACTTGGCCTCCGGCACCGACGCTTGCGCGGGCCAGGTCGAGGCCGTCGCGTACCAGTTCCACAACGGCGTCGCGAGTAAAGCGCTCGGCCAGGGCCTGGACTCGGTCGTCCATAAGCACCCGGTCCACACTCGGAAGGTCGCGTAGTTTTTGGGTCACAGCCGAACCATTTTCACTCAACTTCTTACGGCGTCGATTCCGGTCTGCCGGATGCGGTGCAATTATATGGCAGCGCATCCCATGAGAGCGGTTGAAGCCCTTTGAAGGACGCTTGCGGACATCCAACTCAGCACTGGCCTGGCGTCGGCAGCCCGGCCAAATTGACCCTCTGGAAGCTCGTTGCTAGAATGGCAACTTGGCTGCCGAAAACATGATCGTAATCGGACTAACCGGCGGCATTGGCACGGGCAAGTCCTCAGTCGTCGACATTCTGAGGCGGCTGGGCGTGACGGCTATTTACGCAGACGTCGTTGGCCACGAAGTGTACGCGGCAGACACAGGCGGATTTGGCGCTATCGTGAGCGCCTTCGGACCGGGTGTCGTTGGTGTCGACGGCGAGATAGACCGGGCCGCTCTTGGAAAGCTTGTTTTCGCAGACGAGAGAGCGATGGCCAGGTTAAATGCCCTGGTGCATCCTCTTATCCGCGAAGCGGTGACCGAGCGCTTGGAGAGCCTGCAAGAGGCGGGCGTAGCGGTCGCGGTAGTTGAGGCGGCCATCCTGCTGGAAGCGGGCTGGAACGACATGGTGGACGAGGTATGGGTAGTCGACGCACCCGCCAGCTTGGTGAAGCGTCGACTGGGACCGCGCTTCGGCTCCGACGAAGAGGCCATAGAGGCCCGAATACGGTCCCAGATGCCGTCGGACGAGCGCCGCGGAGCAGCGGACGCGATAATAGAAAATGACGGGTCTCTCGACCAATTGAGAGACCGAATTGAGCAGGTCTATAACACACGGATAGAGGCGGCCCGGGGGGGCACTAACCAAACATGACCACGTCAGAAAAGTCGACCAAGAGCCTATACCAGAGCTACATAATCGAGGAATACCACCTCAAGAAAGAACCCTATTACGTTCCCACCGGGGACGAAATTGAACTCTTCGAGGCGGCCTACGCCGAGCGTATTCCCGTCCTGTTGAAAGGGCCGACCGGTGTTGGCAAAACACGGTTCGTCGAGTACATGTCCTACCGCCTCGGCCGCCCCCTCACCAGGGTGAAGCAGGGCACCAAGGCAGACGCAAAGGCAGATGCAAAGGCGGACGAAAACGGCGTCAACCTGCCGCTCGTCACCATCGCTTGCCATGAAGACCTGACCGCGAGCGACTTGGTTGGGCGTTACCTTCTTGAAGGCGACTCCACCGTCTGGATCGACGGCCCCTTGACTAGGGCCGTGAAGGCAGGCGGCATCTGCTACCTTGACGAGATCGTCGAGGCCCGCAAGGACACCACGGTACTTATTCACCCCCTTACTGACCACAGGCGGCTTTTGCCTGTGGAAAAGAAGGGCGAGTTACTGGAGGCCGCCGACGGCTTCTTGCTGGTTCTGTCCTACAACCCGGGCTACCAGAGTGCGCTTAAAGACCTTAAGCACAGCACCCGCCAGAGGTTCGTGGCTATCGAGTTCTCCCCGCCGCCCAAAGAAATCGAGGCCCAGATCGTCGAGCACGAGGCCGGGATCGACGCAGACACCGCCATGCAGCTGGCCAAATTGGGCGAAAAAGTGCGGAACCTGCGTGAGCACGGGCTGGCCGAAGGCGCGAGCACCCGGCTGCTCATCTACGCCGGCAAGCTCATGTCCTCCGGCATTACACCCCGCCGAGCCTGCCAGGTGGCCGTCACCTGGGCGGTCACCGACGACCATTCGATACAGCGAAGCATCGAAGAGGTTACGGCATCCATTTTCGAATAATGGATTCAGTCTCCGCGTAATGGATCGGCCCGCCCGAGAGGTGGTCCGGCGCGCCTTGGCCGAGCACAGCCCGTCCACCATAGACGAGACGGGCCTAACTCCGGCGGGCGTGCTGGTCTTGCTGTATGGAAGCGGCGAAGGCAGCACTGTGCTGCTCAGTAAGCGAAGTGAGAAGTTGGCCAAACACCCCGGAGAGATTTCTTTCCCCGGTGGGCGATGCGAACCCTCCGACGCCGACCTGCTGCAAACCGCTCTTCGCGAGGCTCACGAAGAAGTCGGGGTCGTCCCCGACGACGTGGACGTCCTGGGCGAGCTGGGGGTGTTTTCCACCAGCAGCGATTTTGCCATCAGCGCCTTCGTGGGAGCCATAGATCAGCCCTACGGATTCATGATTAACCCATCTGAAGTGGCCGGTCTGGTGGAGGTGCCAGTGAGAGAACTACTGGACCATCGCAACGTTCGCGACGATGTCAGGCTCGTCAATGGAGACCTGACCGTGATGCCCGCGTTCTCTTATGCAGGACACCTTATATTTGGTGCCACGGCCCGTATTTTGGACCGACTTATAGACGTACTGGGTCACACCGACGCCTGGCAGGCGCTGGGCGCTGGTGCGACCCCCACAAAAGCGGTAGCGAACGTATGAGGAAATCAGGCGCATGAGGAGACCCGGACGATGACGCCGAACGATCAGGCCCTGGCCGCGCTAGCCGAGTTCCCGGCCGCGCTCAGAGAAGACTACGAACGCGCGTTGCCGTTTATGCGCGACAACGTTGACAGCGAGCAGCTAGGCCGCTGGTTCGAGGCGGGCATCGAGATGGCTGGCCAGAGCGCACACGCGTGGGACGCTGCGGCCCAGTACTTCCGGGCCAGTCCCGCCGTGGTCGCATCCATGCCCGCCAACTACTTCATGAGTTGGGTCGAATGTGGTCTGGCGCTGGCCATCGAGTCGCCAACCTTGGGCGGCTCGTACTTCACCGCTGGCCCCAAGACCATGGCCATATTGCGGTCTCGCCACATCGAGGCGTGGACCGAATTGGGACGCGGCCTGTATAAGGGCACCTGGAAGTCATCCACACTGGCCAACCGGTTCTTTGAAAGCAGCCCGGACCTGCTCGGGCAGCTTTCGTTCGAGCAGCTGGAGCGGTTCGTCGGGTTCCTCGACATCCTCTCCCGCCACTCGTACGATCTGGCTGTTGAGTGCCTTGCACTGGGGCAGAAACTGTTTCCCATCGTCGGCGAAGACAAAGACGCGTTCATTTCCCTGTCGTTGACCCTGGTCGAGACCGGTTGGCGGCAGGTGAAAGCATTCTACGAAGCCAGCGCCAAAGCGCTCCCCAGGATAGAGCGGACCCAGCGACTGCGCTTTCTGGAAATGGCCAACAGGCTGCTCGTCGGCGGGGCGACGAATATGCCCAGCACAATGCTGGAGATATCCCAGGCAATGCACGACCTGGACCGCAAATGCCACTCCACGGTGCTGGACATGGCCGAGCCCGTCCTGGAGATAATGCCGTCGGCTATGCCGGAGTTCGTTAAGAGCGCTCCCGTCGTCCTGAACAGGCTCTCACTAGACCAGCTCGCCACCTGGTGTGAAGAGGGCAAGCGCGTCCTGCACAAAAATAAGGACGGCGGCCTAGCGTTCTTCAAAATAGAGTCGGCTCATTCCGAAGAGTTCCTCGAGGGCATTTCCTCTGGCGTTGAGTTTGGCCGCATCCAGACCGTCGTTGAGATGTACTGCCGCGCTCTTGCCGGTGAAAAGGTCGACCTGGCCGATACCCAGGAGCTGGTGGACAAGAACATCGGCTGGGTATCGACTGACTCGCCGACCACCGAGGGCTCGACGGTCTATCTACCTTCTCTCGTGGACAAGTACCCGACCAAGGACGACAACTTTCTGTGGTTCAAGGTCGTTTCCACTCACCAGGTTGCGCGGATGGAGTTCGGCAGCTTCCGGTTCGAATTCGACGTGCCGGCCACCCGATTTGATGACCTGCGAATACAGCTCGAATCTGACCGGTCCGGCTCGGCTTCCGCGAAGGCCGCGGACCTGCAGCGCTTCTTCGACCTGTTCGACGAGCGCCAGCTCGCCCTGGACGTGTTCTCGGTGGTCGAAGACGGCCGCGTGGATGCACTGGTCAAAGACGAGTACAAGGGCATCAGACGGCCGTACGAGAGAGTACAGGCGGACTCGCTGGAGACACGCTCGGACATTAAAGAACTGCCTGCCCGCGAGGCGCTGGTCGAGTTTCTAGTACGCACGAGCCTGTCGCGCTCGGTGTCGGTGCCTGTTCCCTCGGAACACAAAGACGTCGCCAAAGAGATATCTCGCATAGCCCGGCACGCCATGATGCCCGCTGCCTCGGTGGAGGACTCGGCCGAGGCTACGTTGAGGATCTACGGTAAGTTGATGTCGGTCTCCAATGATGAGGTCGACAGCAACGACTGGGACCCGTTGGACGTTGAGGAAGAGGACGACTCTGAGTCGGACACGTTCTCCGATCCCGAGGGCCTGGAGGACATGCTCAACCAGATGGGCGCCGGGTCGACCCCCGACGGTGAACCCGAGTTGGGCGACGAAGAGTACGACTCCCCACAGGAAGTCGAGTACCGGGGGGACTTCAAACCCGAACTCACCCAGCTACTTGAACGGCTGAGAGACCAGAGTCAGGCCGAGGGTAGCGACGAGCAGGGCGACCAGATAACCCAGGAAATGGTCGAAGAACTCCTCGAGAGCAGCGTCGAGGTGGCGCAAGAATCGCCGGAAGGCGAGTCCCGGTCACTGACCGAAGAATTCACCGAAAACATGCTCAAGGAAGTCGGACTGCAAAAGCCCGACAACCCCGACGGTGGCCAGGGCCCACTGGTGCATGTCGATGAGGCCGGTGGAGAGCTGGACCCGGACGAGCCGGAGACCTTCGTCTACGACGAGTGGGATTTCCGGGCCGATGATTACAAGCCACGTTGGTGCATCGTTCGGCAAAAGAACATGGCCGAGGGAGACGGAGGCTACTACAACGAGATTCTTGGTCACTACGGTGGCCTGGTGCAGCAAGTTCGACGCCAGTTCGAGTTGATGATCCCCGAGCAGATGCGCAAAGAGCGGCGTCTCCAAGACGGTGAGGACATAGACATCGATGACGTCATAGAGGCGATGGTCGATATTCGCACCGGCGCCAGCCCTTCTGAAAAGCTCTACTGGCGGCGCAACAAGATTCAGCGCGACGTGGCGGTGGTGTTCTTACTGGACACCAGCGCCTCCACCGCCGAGGCTATCGACGATACCAAGAGGTCCCCGGATGACTGGGACGCACCCGACGACCCGGTGGAGTACATGCTGTGGCTGCGGTCCCGCAGGGGGGAGGGCTCAAAGCGCTCCTACAAGCGGATTATCGACCTAGAGAAAGAGGCGCTGGTGCTGATCACCAACGCCCTCGAGGCGGTGGGTGACACCTACGGCATCTATGGCTTCAGCGGCTATGGTCGTGAGAACGTGGAGTTCTACACCATCAAGGACATCGGCGAACTGTTCTCCGAGAAAATCAGACGCCGCATCGATCGGATATCACCGTTGCACGCCACCCGCATGGGACCGGCCATCCGCCATGCGACATCAAAGCTCGAAGCTGAGGACGCGCGTACCAAACTGCTGTTCCTAATTAGCGACGGCCGCCCGCAGGACCGGGGCTACTCCCGTGAGGGTGTGGAAAAAGAGTACGCCGTTCACGACACGCGAATGGCGCTAGACGAGGCGCGGGCGAAGAATGTGAATGCGTTTTGCCTGACCGTCGACCGCAACGGCCACGACTACCTCAAGACGATGACCCAGGGAATGGGTTATGAGGTGCTGGACGACATCTATTCGCTGCCGCACAGGCTGCTATACCTGTACCGCAAGCTGACTATGTAGGGGCAGCCTGACACTCGGCTGGCAGTGATGCCAGGTGGCGGTTTAGTGGCTGTCGTCCCGGGCGTTAGCCTATTCGGTATCTAGGAATTCGTAGTCCTCGCGACGACGCGGGATTTCGATATAGAGCGGGTCGTCGTTGAGCGCGAAGACTCCATCGACCCATGCACGAGGCAGAAGCAGCAGAGGTTGTGACAGCTCCCCCTCTTCGGTCCTGGCGTAGTAGCCGTTGCCTTCTTCGTTCAGGTCCCCGATTCGGTAGATGACGCCGTCCTCGTACTCCGTCCCCCGGTTGGTCAACCCCGCGAACTGCAGTGTAACGGCGGTAGACTTTTCGAAGATACCGTAGGGGGTGAAGTCGTCCACGTGCGTCTCTAGGAGCACCTGGCCAACCGGCCCCTCCAAAAGGGGCACGCCCTCAATGTTCCAGCGGTCCATTTGCAGGCCGACCCACTGGGTGTCGACCCCGTGACGTTGGGCGGTCCATACGCCGTCGCGAATTTTGAACTGGAGCCAGGTGTTGTCTCCGTCGTGATCTTCGCCCTTGATGATGCTGAGTTCAAGGATGTCGCCGGTGTCGCGCTGAACGAACCACTTGGGCAGCGGGGGTTCAACTACGAGGCGTCGGAGCACCTCTCCCCAGGACGAAGTAATTAGAAAGAGCTGGTCGAACCCTCCGACCTGGCCGTAATGATGCTCGCCGTCAGTGGTGACGTTTCCGAGCACGACATTTATTTCCCGTCCGTCGGACAGGCGAACGTTGACCTCGGTCTCAGGGCGGGTCAACCCGTACTGTGCCGGATTGTCGACCTGTTCTTCCACCAGTCGCCTGGACTTCGGTCCCGTGAGTATCAGGACCATGCCGCCCCATCGTTCATGCCTGGGCGCGACACCGGTGAGGCCCTCGAACTGCCAGTTGCGTTCGCCGTCCCGATTGAAGCTCACCGTTTCGTCGCGGAACCGGACCTCGATGACATCGATATCGGTCTCCGTGACCTGGTAGAACCACGGGGCGTTCACCACTACTTCTGGAGTGGACTCGAACGGGTTTACCCAGGCCAGTATGCCGACTATCACCGCTACGGCAATGAGCAACAATGTGACGATAATATTCAAGCTATCTGCCTTCCGCCACTATCGCCTGCGCCACCACACCCAGACCCCAATGAGCATCAGCAGTGCAGGAGGCAGTAGCCAGCTCGACCAGCGGACGAAATCGCGTTCGTTGCTGGTAAGGGTTAGGTCGCGCTCCACCCGAACCTTGGGCCGAATCGAGATTAGCTCGATGTCGTCGGTAACGTAGTTGACGGCGTTCAGGAAAAAGTCACCGTTGTCACGGCTGGTGAAAAAGTCGTTCGAAGCGAAGTCGGAGTCGCCAAAAACCACTAGCTTGGTGTTAGTCGTCTGAGGACTGCACACAGTAGGAGCGGCGTTAATTTTGGCGCAGGCTTCGAGTAGTCCTGCTACTGCGTACTGGGCCAACTGTTCATCCTCCCGCGCGGGGCGGTCCAGGTTGTCCTCGAACCAGCCACTGTTGCTGGTCCAGGCCAGCGGCTGAAAGCTGGTTTGGGGAGGACGGTCTGCCGCCGGTACGATCAGAGCCAACGCGGTGACACCGGGGAAGAACGTAACGTCAATCTCAAAAGTTATCTCGTAACCCGCCGTGGCGTTGGGCGGGTACTGGTGGTTCTGGCGCTGAACGAGTGGGGTCAACAATTGCCCGGCTACGGAACTTCCGCCGTCGGCCAGGTTCTCCTGAGCTACGTTGATGCCCCATTCGGCAACCAGTAAGCGGAACGTTTCGGGAGCTCGTGGATCCAGCATTATGACCATCCGGCCGCCCCCGCTCAAATATTCGTCCAGTGCCTCGTACTCTTGAGCATCAAGATTTTGCTGCGGGCCTGCCACGACGATGGCGGCGGCGTCGGTCGGTACCCGCCGAATCTGCAGCAGGTTCAATGCCTGTACCGCATAGTTGTCGCGCTGCATGCCCTCCAGGGCCAGGTCCAGACCTCCGGGCTCAATTACGTCTGCGAGGTTGCGGTCTCGGGTCGCCGGACGCTCTTTGTGGCCTGTAAGGAAGTAGATCTTCTTACGCTTAACGCCGGTAACCACAAGCATGGCTTCGACCAGTTGCTGCTCGGAAACGAGAAAGAACTGTTCTTCCAGCGAGGCCAGGGCCTCGCTGGTAAATCCCTGCTCGGCGGCAGTGAGGTCACGGTCTATCAACGACGAAATTGCCGGTGGAATGAACGCCGGGGAGAAGTTGCCGGTGGCCAGGTTCTCAATTACGACCGCCGGGAACTGGGTGACGTTGTAGTTGAGCGCGACAGCCCGCCTCACCTCCGGGTCTACGAAACGGAACTCGAAGTTTTCGTTGGCGAGCGCGAACTCGTTGAGGACGTCTTCCACGTCCACCCGTTGATTGTCATCTTCGACGTAGAAAGCGGTCGCCCGAATCTGAACGTCTAGGCTGTCCAGTATCTGGGTCGTCTGCGGGGCTAGCGTGAAAAACCGGGTGGCAGTGACGTCGAAACGAGTGTTGTTGTTATGAACAAGGAAGTTGATCCCCACCACGATGGCGAAGAACGCAACGGTCATAATTAAAGCGATCGTGCCGAACCTCGCCTGCCGACCGACCACGAAAATGGCGATGGCCTGGGGGGATATGGCCGCTGCCAAAAATACGAGCGCCGCACCGATGATTAACACCGACAGCGAGAACCCCTCAATGTCTTCGATGGCCAAGTACATGATGCCACCAGCCACGAAGGCGATAACGCCGACGATGGCTGCGACGCCGCTCCAGAATGCTGTTGACTTCAGCTGGGACTTGAGAGCCTCGGCCAGCGTCTCCTCTGAGGGGGCTTGTTGCGGGTTGTTGTTGCCGACCATCTAGCGCCACCTCCGGGTCTCTACTGCCCTGACTGACAGGAATAGAAAGACCGCAATGATGCTCAGGTAATAGACTAGGTGGCTGATGTCTACAACGCCGCGGGTGAAGTCGGTGAAGTGAGCGTCGATGGAGATGGCCTCGACAATCTCTTTACCAGTTCCTCCGAGTCGAGACCCGAGTTCGTCGACGATGGTCAGGAACCCCAGGGTCCCTATGCCGAGCACAGCGGCTACTATCTGATTATTGGTCAGGGAAGATGCCAGTAGCCCGATTGCCAGGGCGGCGGCACCATAGAGGATCATCCCCAGATACGCCGACATGACCGGCCCGCTGTCCGGACCGCCGTAGACGTAGATCATGAGCACGAAGTAAAGGGTGAATGCCAGCGTGACGATGAGTGTCACGGCGCTGGCAAGGTACTTACCCACAACTATTTCCCAGTCTCTCAGTGGAGACGTGAGAAGCAGTTCCATTGTGCCCATTTTTTGTTCTTCTGCCAGCAGCCGCATGGTGAGCAGTGGCGCCAGCAGAATGTAGAAGATCACCGCCTCTTCGACGAACGGGCGGACGGACGCCTGCGGGTTGACGCTCAGAACGTCGAGGACAAACCATATGCCCGCCTGCAACACGAACATTCCACCCACCACGTAGGCGGTGGGTGTTTGGAAGTAGATTCGAAGTTCTTTCCAGGCTATGGCCCAGACGTTATTGGCTGATTCGGAGACTACGTTCATTAATTCTGCTCAGCTCCGTTTGTGGCTGCGCCCCGCATTGCAGCTTCATTGGGTGGGTCGACGGCCTGCTCACTTGTGGTCAGGCGCAAGAAGATCTCTTCGAGGGACATGCCGACAGACTCCAGCTTGAGCAGGCCCCAACCTCCCTTGACCACAACGGCGGCCAGGTCGGCTCTCACGTCCGCGCCCTGCTCAGCTTCGACCTCGTAGCTGCCAAAAGTCTCGCCTACGGTCGGGGGTTTGCGGTGGACCGCGGTTACCGAGTCCACCCTCTGCATTGCCGCCACGATGTCTCGCGTGGGGCCGTGTACATCCATTTCAATTCGCTCAACTCCACGGAGGCGGATGGCGAGGTTTTCGGGCCTGTCGATGGCGACTATCTGGCCCTCGTGAATGATGATTACTCGCTCGCAAAGAGCGCTCACCTCGGGGAGAATGTGGGTACTTACCACGACGGTCCGATCCCCGCCCAGATCCCTAATTAACTCACGGGTTTCGACCACCTGAATTGGGTCGATGCCGATGGTGGGCTCGTCGAGAATGAGCACCTGGGGCTCGTGCAGAATGGCCTGGGCAATTCCTACCCTCTGCCTAAAACCCTTTGAAAGCTTGTGAATATAGGTGGTGAAGTACTCCTGAAGGCGACATATGTCGATGACGTCGTCGATGCGGCGATTGATCTGCCGGGAGGACATGCCCCTGATGCGGCCCATGAACGCGAGGTAGTCTTCCACCGACATGTCGGTGTACAACGGTACCGTTTCTGGCAGATAGCCGATCAGCCGCCGGGCATCGAGGGATTGTTCGACGATGTCGTAACCGGCCACCGTGCACGTCCCGGCAGACGGAGGCGTGAAGCCGGTTATCATCTTCATCGTCGTAGACTTCCCGGCGCCGTTGGGGCCGAGAAAGCCCAGCACTTCCCCTTTTTCCACGCGGAAGCTTATGTCCGTTACGGCGGGAAAGTTGCCGTAGTACTTGGTAACCGAGTCTAGTTCAATCATGGCGTTCGTTTACTTCCGGCGGCAGCATGTTTCCAAACAGTTACGTTCGAGGGTTGCTACAGGATTCGGGGT
>CAUZIR010000012.1:0-14090 GCA_963579815.1 Dehalococcoidia bacterium | reverse complement strand
GTTACCCCAAACTAACACTCTGGGGATTACTACTCCGGTTCCTCCTCTTCCTCCTCAGACTCAGGTTCCCCAGACTCGGGCCTGGGCTGGCCAAGGTCATCGAGATCCAATGTAGAAACAAAGTCGCTGAAGGCCGACAGGCTCTTGAGTTCCTCTTCCCGGAGCGGCTTTGGGGGTCCCTCGTCTTGAGGGACGATAGGCTGACCGGTCTCGGCATCCATCTGCACGCTGGCCTTATCGAGCACGGTCTCCTCGACAAATATCGGGGCCTCCGAGCGGACCGCCAGCGCTATGGCGTCGCTGGGCCGACAGTCGACCTCGACGCTGCCGCCGTTAACGCCCAGCACAATCTTGGCGTAGAAGGTGTCGTTGTTGAGGTCCGAGACGACGATGCTGCTGACCTCGGCTCCCAGCGTGTCGATGACGCTGCCGAGCAAATCGTGGGTGAGAGGGCGCGAAACGGCTACGTCTTGCAGCTTCACCGCAATGGCATCGGCCTCGTTCGGGCCGATCCATATAGGCAGGTACCGGTCCGAATCTTTCACGCGCAGAATGACCACCCGCTGATAATTCATCAGGCTGACACGGATGCTGTCTATCAACATTTCCCGCATCGGTGATCACTCTTCCTAACGTTCTTGAGGCGGTCCGGGAGTCCGAGCCTGCCAGATTGGAAGACCCCGACTTCAAGGCCAACTTGGTCAATTCTACGGGCACCCATTCAGGGGGTCAACGAAGCCAGCACGGGCCGTCGACATTGGTACCCACCACGTAGCATCGCCATCGCTGCTTCTGGTTCGCCGTGCGGCCACTGCGTCGGCCGCTACTGGAACGCCGCTACTACTTTGAGGCGGCGATTCAGCTCCGACCGGGTTAGCGTCACTCGCCTGGCGCAGCCGCTGCAAACCAGGCCGATATCGGCACCGATCCTGACGACCTCCCACTCGAAGCCGCCGCATGGGTGGGCCTTTTTTAGGCGCACCGTGTCCCCTATGTTCAGCTCGGTCGGCATCTCAAAGATTCCCGACCACCAGGCACTGGGCCGCCGGGCGCGTCACCAACCGAGACCCTCTGTAGTGAGAATACGGTTAATGTCCTCCCGCAGTTTGGCAGCTGAAGCTCGCGAGGCATCGGCGAAATCGCCAGACCCCGACTCAGAGTTAGAAGATGCGTACAAGATTCCGCGAGACGAGTTGATTACCAGCCCACGCCCGTCGGCACCCATTCCCGCCTTGAGCGTTCGTTCCAGGCTCCCGCCCTGCGCGCCCACTCCTGGCGCCAGTATGGAAGCGTCGGGCATTAGCCCGCGCAGCACCGCCACGTCCTCGGGGTATGGCGCTCCGGCCACCAGTCCGATGGCGGCCTTCGATTCCCACCCGACCATGTCGTTGGCCAGGCGCTCGAAGAGGCGCTCGCCCTGGCCTTGCAGACGCAGGTCCTGCAGTTCAGCGCTGCCGGGGTTAGACGAGCGGCACCACACGTACACGCCCTTGTCCGGGTAATCGAAAAATGGGGCCAGAGACTCACCACCGCCCCAAGCATTAACAGTGGTGGCGTCGAACCCCCACACCTCGAACATCGCCTTTGCGTACGCGGCGCTCGTCGAACCCACGTCTCCACGCTTGCCGTCGCCTATTAGCACTGCCTTGGGGGCGGCCGAGCGTACGTGCTCAATCGTCTTTTCCAGGGCAATCAGGCCAGGCATGCCCAGCGCTTCGTAAAAAGCCAGGTTGGGCTTGTAGGCGCAGACCAGATCGGCCGTCGCATCGACAATTGCCCGGTTGAAGTCGGCCACGTCCGGTACTGGCATCCTGCCAGGGACGGGGTCGAGCCCCACGCACAGCAGACTACGGGAGGCCGTCATAGCAGCAAGCAGTTTTTCAGAGTAAGGATGCACGGCAGAAATTCTGGAATACTTTATACCCCATGTTGAAAATTCCGATGTCGCCCGAACAACTTATCCAAGAGACCTACGGGCGCCTGCTGGCCGCTTATGGTCCCCAGGGCTGGTGGCCAGCCGAGACCGCGTTCGAAATGATGGTCGGCGCGGTTCTGACGCAGGCCTGCAACTGGGTCAACGTCGAGAAGGCCATAGCCGGGCTAAAGTCCGCCGACGTCCTATCGCCCGCGCGCATACTGGCGAGGCCGGAGCCTGAACTGGCCGCGCTGATACGGCCGACCGGTTACTACAACGCCAAGGCTCGCAAGCTAAAGGCCCTGGCCGGGCTCCTGGTTGCCTACTTCGAGGGTGACCCCGGCAACATGGCGGCCGTGCCCACCGCCCGGCTGAGGAAAATGTTACTCACGGTTCACGGTGTGGGTGAAGAAACGGCCGATGACATTCTTCTATACGCGGCGGGTAAGGCGGTGTTCGTCATCGACGCCTACACCCGCCGACTCGTCGGCCGTATGGGAATGGCCGACGACAAAGCCAGTTACGGGGAACTGAGCGCCAAATTCGCGAACGCGAGTTTCCGTCAGGTCTCCGACACGGGCCCTGCCGAAGTCATGGGTGAGTACCACGCCCTCATCGTGCGCCATGCCAAAGAGGCCTGCCGCAAGGTGCCGATTTGCGGCCGATGCGTGCTCAGCGACCTGTGCCCAACCGGTATCGCAGCTAGGGCCGCTCCGGGTTGAGGACCTGGACAGAGTTGGATTTCATGATCAGGTAAACGTCCGAGCCTGGTCGCAGTCCCATCTCCCTTACAGAGACGTCCATAATCTCGACCACGAGCCGGGCTCCAACGTCGAAATGGGCCAGGGTTCTACCACTGACCACGTCCAGTTCAGTCAGGCGAGCCGGAACAACGTTCCTCGCACTCAGGCCAGAGGGTTTGCCGGTTGCGATGATGATGTCCGAGGCTCGAATGGAAACGGTGACTCGCTCCCCTATCCGTCCGTAAACGTCCGGCGCTTCCAGGGTCGCGTCACCCACGAGTATTTGTCCCGGTCGCGAGCCCTCGGTCGGTCGGACGATCTCCGCCTCAACGAGGTTCTCCAGCGCCGGGTAGTCGGCCATAACGCCCACAGCGGGCTCACCCAGGACGCGGGCTGGTGGACCCTGTGCAACCTTTTTGCCGCCCGACAGCACCAGTGTGTCTTCGGCCAGGGCCATTACTTCCGACAGTGAGTGGGAGACGAGCACCATCGGTATGCGAAGCTCGGTCCATACCTTCTTGAGGTACCGGATGATGACGCCTCTCATTACTGCGTCGAGCGAACTGAGCGGTTCGTCGAGCAACAGCAATTCTGGGGAGGCAGCCAGGGCCCGGGCCAGGGCAACGCGCTGTGCTTCCCCGCCGGACAAGCCGCCCACCGGTCGGTCGACCAGCGGGCCGAGTTCCAGAAGTTCGATCACGTCGTCCGGTCGCAGAGTGCGGCGGTCCGGAGCGACCAGCGCGTGACCATAGTCAATGTTGGCGGCCACCGACATATGCGGAAACAACATGCCGTCCTGGAAAACATAGCCGATATGACGACGCTCCGGTGGCAGGTGAGTTGCCCGGCGTCCTGAGCTATTTCCTCCTGAGCTATATACGGGCCGACCCATAATTTCGATATAGCCGTCATCGGGCCGGACCATACCGGCCAGGCAGTTGAGCAAGGTGGTCTTGCCGCTACCTGAACGTCCGAAAACGGCGGTGACACCAGAGGAGAACTGGGCCTCGCAGTCCAACGTGAAGCCGGAGAACTCCTTGATTATGTGGAATCTGGCAATAGGCTCCAGGTCGCCGGGCCGCTTCGCACTTACACCGTCTGCATTGGGCGTCATCCGTTCACCTCACGGTGTCCGCCTCGGCTCAGCAGCCAGTTATGCACGGCGAGAGAGATCACCGCCAGGGCGATGGTGATGGCAATCAACTTCAGGGCCTGTCCGTCTTTTCCCAGCAGAATGTTCGAGTACACCGCTAGCGGCAGCGTCTCCGTCCGGCCCGAAATATTCCCCGCAACCACAATGGTCGCGCCGAACTCACTAAGCGCCCGGACGAACCCCAGCAGCAAACCGGCCAGGATGCCCCTGTATGCCAGCGGCACTGTGATGGTCAGGAACACTCGCCACGGTCCGGCTCCCAGCGTCCTGGCAGAAAGCTCAAGTCGTTGATCGACGCCCGCCATCGCCACCATGATCGACCGGGTCATTAAGGGGAACGAGACAATGGCCGCCGCTATTGCCGCAGCGAACCAGGTAAAGACGATGTCACTGCCGAATAGCGTCTGGGAAATCCGTCCGAACGGCCCCTCCCTGCCCAGCAATAGGAGCAGAAAGAACCCTATTGCTACCGGTGGCAGAGCGAGTGGCAGTGAAACTAGCAAGTCGAGAACAAACCCGCCCGGAATTCGCCTTTTCACCAGCAGCCAACTGACCGCCAGCGCCGGTACCAGGTTCATAACGGTAGCGACAACAGCCACTTGTAGGGAGAGTCCAAGCAGCGATAGTTCTGAAGTCATCGGTCTTTACTGTCCCACTTGCTTGTTAAAAAGTGGGGTGAATCCGTAGCGAGCAAAAATTTTACCCGCCGCTTCTCCGACCAGAAACTCGGCGAACCTACGCGCCGCTTCCGGCCGTTTCGTGCGGGTGGTGACCACGACCGGATACACGATAGGTGAGTGCGAGTCTGGGGGAATGATATCTAGTATCTGCAGATCGCTCCCAGACACGGCGTCGGTACGGTAGACGATTGCGGCGTCGGTGTTGCCGCGCTCCGCGTTGGTCAGGGAGGCGCGAACATCTCCGGTCGGCACGATCTTGTCAGCCAGGGCTTCCCATAGGCCCAACGACGTGAGCGACTCCCTGGCATAAGCTCCGGCTGGCGCCAGGTTCGGGTCCGGTATGGACAGGTTTTTGATCGACTCTGAGGCCAGGTCTGCCACCTCCCCAGGCGGGTCGGAGAACCCGCTGCGAGTCACCACCACCAGTTCATTGCTGACCAGGTCGAATGGGCCCGCCTCCACGACCTGTTCCCTTTCCAGCAGGTCGATTGGTTGCCTCCCGGCGGAGATCATCAGGTCGGCGGGGGCACCATCGACTATTTGACGCGAAAGAAGTTGAGACCCCCCAAAGCTGAAAATGACACTGGTCCTGGTCTCTGCCCCGTACTGCTCACCAAGTTCGGTAAGTACGTCGGTCAGGCTGGCTGCGGCAAAGACGACGAGTTCGTCCTCATTTGTGCCCGTACAAGCAGCCACAAACACGAGCAACGGCAACGCTAAAACAGCGATCATCCGGACTCGCCGAAGAGCCCTCCACGGCTGCAAACCCACGTTTATGAGCAAAGTGTGGTTGTTAGAATTGGCGGCAGTTGCTATACTGGCGGGCGACAACTTTTCCTCTTCGCGAAGAGTGGGGCTGGCCCCGCTTTCTTTGATTAAAGAGGGATTTTTTTCGCACTCGTGCTGCGCACAAAGGCGCAGGGGAGAGGCTGACAAAAAGTATGAAGAGCGATTTCCTGATCGCGCTGACTCAACTTGCAGCGGAGCGCAATTTGCCCCGTGAAATTGTGCTGTCCGCAATAGAGGCAGCCCTTGTTTCAGCGTATCGGAAGGATAGCATAGCCGCGGGGCAAGACATCTCCGTCAAGCTCGATCCGGGCAGCGGAGAGGTCAGCGTTTACCTCCTTAAGAAGGTCGTCGAAGAGGTCGAAGACCCTCAAATGGAGATGACTCTCGCCGAGGCGCGCAAGTTCAAGCCGGACGCCGTTCTCGAAGAGAGCGTCGCCTACAAGAGCCTTCCACACAGCGCAGGCCGCATAGCCGCCCAGACCGCCAAGCAGGTGGTTCTGCAGCGACTGCGTGAGGCTGAGCGCGAACTGGTTTACGAAGAGTTCGCCGACAAAGAGGGCGAAGTCTACACAGTCACCATCCAGCGCATTGAGCCGAAGCAGATCGTCGCCGAGTTGGGGCGGGCCGAGGCCATTTTGCCCCCCACCGAGCAGGTCTACTTTGAGCGCTATCGCGTGGGCCAGAAAATGAAGGTCCTGCTCAAGTCCATTGAGCGGTCCCTCAAGGGCCCTGAACTGATCGTCTCGCGCACCGACAAGTTGCTGCTGAGGCGACTGTTTGAGATGGAAGTTCCTGAAATCTACAACGGGTCGGTCGAAATTAAGGCCATCGCCCGTGAGCCGGGTGCTCGTAGCAAGGTCGCCGTCTGGTCCGAACAGACAGGTGTCGATCCCGTGGGCTCGTGTGTGGGCCTGCGCGGCATACGCATACAAAACATCGTTAACGAACTCCACGGCGAGAAAATCGACGTCGTCGAGTGGGATCCCGACCCGACCGTATTCATCGCCCACGCCCTGAGCCCTTCTCTGGTTCTAAGGGTCGATCTGGACCCCAATGCGTTGACGGCATTGGCGGTCGTTCCCGATCGCCAGCTCTCGTTGGCCATCGGCAAAGAGGGTCAAAACGCCAGGCTGGCCGCCAAGCTAACTGGGTGGAAGGTCGACATAAAGAGCGACGTTGAAGCTGGCGAGGCTCCTCCCAAGCCAGCGCCCAAAGCGGTGGCGCCTGCAGCGGCGGAAGCTGCTGAGCCAGTGGTAGCCGTGGTAGCGGAAGCTGCCCCTGTCGCTGACGAAGTTGCTGCCGGTGCCGAGCCAGAGGTGGTCGAGGTGGCCGAGCCAGCAGTTGAGACGTCGACCGAAGAAGACAAAGCGCCGGTTGAGGCCGCGCCGGTCGTCCCGGCGTCCCCTCCGAGACCTTCACCCGCACCTCGGGAGAAAAAGGCCGCGCCTTCTCCGGAACCCGTCGGCGTCGCCGCTCCATCCCTTTCCGAACTGCCGGAAGAAGTTTGGACGGTACGGCGACCGGCAGCGTCCTCAGAACCCGGTCAGATCAGATTTGCAGAAGACATCGAAGAACTGCGGCCCGAGGGGCCAGGACGCCGACGTCGTTCCGGCGGACGCAGGCGTGTGTACAGGCCACGCCGACGCTAAGCGGACGACCGCTTCGCGTTGGCGTGGCAGTATATTGGCACGGCGTTTAGGCACGGGCGGTTGGAGTCAACGCATCCCCCTGAACGGACCTGTATCGCTTGCGGCACCAAGATCAGGAAATCTGCGTTGATACGGATCGCCTCCGATGTGCGGGTCGCTGCTAATCGGAGTGGCGTGCGAATAGACCACAAGCGGAGGCTGCCGGGTCGTGGTGCCTACCTGTGCCAGAGGCCCGAGTGCGACCGGATGTTGCTGCGGCCGGGTAGGTTATCCTACGCGCTGCGGACTCCGGTGTCCGAGTCGGAAATGGGTCGCCTGATTTCCGAATTGAATCAAGAGAGGGTCGAGCCGCAAGGCCCGACAGAGACCAACTAGATGACCACTACGGGACAAGACCAACCCAACGACGAACCCGGCATTGACACGGCCGGTAACGGTGCCGTCACCGATTCGGCTGCGCCAGTTCTCGACATACCCAACGCCATTTCGGTCGGTGACCTCGCCATCCTGATGCGCGTGACCCCGGTCGATGTCATTAAGCAACTCATGCGTCGCGGCTTCATGTACGCCATTAACGAAGTCATAGACTTCGAACTGGCCGCCGACCTCGCCGAGGACTTCGGGTACGACATTCTCGAACCACAAGACGAGGGCTCCGACGCTACCTCCATAGTCCCCTCTCAAGACGGAGAGGACCCCGCCGACCTCAAGTCGAGGCCTCCGGTCGTGACCATTCTCGGGCACGTCGACCACGGCAAAACCACTCTGCTAGACGCCATCCGAAACACGAAGGTGGTCGATGGCGAAGCGGGCGGCATTACCCAGCACATTGGTGCTTACCAGGTCGAACAAAACAACGGGAAGATCACCTTCCTCGACACGCCTGGTCATGAGGCGTTCACAGCCATGCGCGCACGTGGGGCGAAAGTAACCGACATCGCAATACTGGTGGTGGCTGCCGACGACGGCCTGATGCCTCAGACAGAGGAGGCCATTGACCACATCAAGGCCGCCAACGTGCCGATGATCGTGGCAATCAACAAAGTAGACAAGGCTGACGCCGACCCCGAAAAGGTTAAGCGGCAACTTGCCGAACACGACCTGCTGGTAGAGGACTGGGGCGGTGAAATCATCTCCGTCCCGGTTTCGGCACTCAAAGGTGAGGGCGTTTCAGACGTGCTGGAACACATCGGCTTGGTCGCCGAGATGGCCGAACTCAAGGCTAACCCGGAGCGAAATGCTCGCGGAGTAGTCGTCGAGGCCCGGATCGACCGCAGCCGAGGCACAGTTGCCACCGTACTCGTGCAGACCGGCACCATGAGAGTTGGCGACCACATCGTTGTTGGTTCGACGCGTGGCCGGGTCAAGGCGATGATCAACGACCGGGGAGAGCGCTTCGCCGAGGCAGGCCCGTCCACCCCGGCGGAAATCCTGGGCATAACCGGGGTACCGGACGCTGGCGACATATTCGAAGTCGTCGCCAGCGAGAAGGCCGCTCGGACCCTCACCGAACAGCGGGAACGAGATTCAGCCACCCAAACTGGCGCGTCTCTTAGCGATGTCTACACGCGAGTTGAGTCGGGTGAGGCCAAGTCCCTCAACCTCATCGTTAAAACAGATGTCCAGGGAAGCGTGGATGCCGTTCTTACGGCCCTGACCGGGCTCGGCACCGAGAAGGTCAAGGTCAACGTCATTCGCTCGGCGACCGGCGGCATCTCCGAAAACGACGTCTTACTGGCGGTCGCCTCCGACGCCATCATCATCGGCTTCAACACCGAACCCCAGGCCGGTGCCCGGGCTCGCGCCAGCCAGGAGGGCGTTGAGGTACGCAACTACAGCATCATCTACGCCCTAATCGAGGATGTAGACAAGGCCTTGCAGGGCCTGCTCGAGCCGGTCTACCGGGACATTGTAGAGGGAGAAGCGACCGTCAGGGCCGTATTCCCCATGGGGCGAACCGCCCGCGTCGCTGGCTTCTACGTAGGCCGGGGCAAATTCACCCGGGACGCAGAAGTCCATGTCTCCAGGAATGGCGAGAGGCTGGCCGTCGGCAAACTGCTCAGTCTCAAACACTTTAAAAACGACGTCCGTGAGGTCGCCAATGGCAACGAAGGTGGCCTTGTACTCGAAGGGTTCAACGATTTCCAAGAGGGCGACATCCTCGAAGCCCACCGCAGCGAGCAGGTCGGCGTCGGCTAGACCAGTCATATGACGCGCCGCACCGACCGCGTCAACGCGAACCTGCGCCAGCAACTTAGCGAGGTTCTCGCTAGCGAGGTCAAGGATCCCCGTATTGACGGCATGGTAAGCATCGTCGATGTAGAGACGACGGGCGATCTGCGCAGGGCAAAAGTTTTCATTAGCGTGTACGGCAGTGAGGACGCCCGCAAGGTCGTAAAGGCCTTGAACTCGGCGTCCGGCTTCGTCGGCCGCCGGTTGAGCAACCGCCTAGCAATGAGAACCGTGCCTCAAATTCTGTTCAAACTCGACAAGTCCATTGAACACGGGGCCGACATGTCCGGAAAAATCCTCCGGGCCACCGGGGAACTGCCGTCTCCCGAACCGGACCCAATCGAGCTCAGCCCTAAAAAGCCCCCTGGGGCAGAGTCATCACAGGTTTGACCACATGAGCCGAAAAACAGCCGCCCGCCAAATCGACGGCCTGCTGGTAATCAACAAACCGTCGGGAATAACGTCCATGGACGTGGTTCGACGCGTCAAGCACTACAGCGGCATCAAGAAGGTCGGACACGGTGGCACGCTCGACCCCATAGCGACCGGCGTTATACCCGTCTGCCTGGGTCAGGCCACACGCATGATGGAATACCTCGTCGACGGTGGCAAAGAGTACCGGGGCGTGGTGGAGTTGGGCGTCCATACCGACACTTACGATTCTGCCGGACAGGTCGTCACCACGACCGACGCGTCCGGCGTGACCGCCGAGCAGGTTGAAGAGGCCCTTGCTGGGTTCAGGGGCACCATTGACCAGGTCCCCCCCATGTACAGCGCTCTGAAAAAAGACGGTAAGCGGCTTTACGACCTGGCGCGCGCGGGCATTGAAGTGGAGCGTGACGCGCGTCGTGTTGTCGTTGAGACCCTCACCCTGGAAGAGTACGACCCTCCGTTCGCCACCGTGTTCGTGCAGTGCGGTCGAGGGTTTTACATGAGGTCGCTAGCTCATGACCTTGGTCAGGCACTTGGAGTTGGAGGCAACCTTAAAAGCCTGATACGCCTGCGAAGCGGGCACTTTCGCTTGGAAGAAGCGCTGACGCTGGATGCAGTTGAGGAAATTTTCACCGACGGGGGTTGGAAGGACTCTGTCCGGGCCCCCGATGCCGCGCTGTCGCACCTGCCAGCCCTGGTATTGGGCGACCGGCTCGTGAAGATCGTCAGGCAGGGGCAGCCGATACCGGTCGGTGCTCGCGTGCCTTCCCGGGGACCCGGGGACCAGGCGAGGGCTTACACCACCGGAGGAGAATTCGTCGGCCTGTTGAAATTCGATGGGGCCACAGGCCAGTGGGAACCGGAGAAGGTCTTCGAGTTCGCCTACATCGATCCTGCTTACCGAAAACCCAGCAAAACAGCCAAATCCACGGGATCAAAATCTTGACCCTGCGCCGGTATAACTCTATCCTTATAGGTAGCGCTCTGAGCGCCGATGGTAACGGGCGCAAAGCTACCTCTCAGTAGCTCCCGGCCCGCAGTATTTCCCGGAGCATATACCTTGTCCGACTACGCCATACTCCAAACAGGCGGTAAGCAGTACCGCGTAAACGCCGGTGACGTCATCCGAGTGGAAACGTTGCCCGGTGACGAAGGCGACGTCGTTGAGCTAGACGACGTTCGCATGTTGTCGCTCGACGGCACCGTCACCATCGGCACCCCTTCGGTGCCCGATGCGAAGGTCGTCGCCCAAATAGAAACCTCTGGCCGAGGCAAGAAGGTCATTATCTTTAAGTACAAGGCCAAGACTCGCTACCGGCGCAAGAACGGGCACCGTCAGCCCTACACCGACCTGAAGATCACGAGCATCTCATAGTTACGGCCCCAGATGGGGTGCCGAAGCCGCTCGGTGATAGCGGCTCGAGGAGAGAAAACGCATGGCGCATAAAAAAGGTTCTGGCAGCTCTAGGAACGGACGCGACAGCGCCGGTCAGAGGCTGGGCGTAAAGCTTTACGACACCGAGTTCGCGAGTGCGGGCGCTATTATCGTCCGACAGCGCGGCACCGTAATTAGGCCGGGCACGAACGTTGGCATGGGCCGCGACCACACCCTGTTCGCCCTCATCGACGGCAAGGTCAAGTTCGAGCACGCCACCAAGGACAAAAAGCGCGTAAGCGTCTACTCCGCATAGGGCCCCGACAGGCCTGTCAGGAGACAACAATGAAAACAGGAATACACCCCGAATACTTCCCCGAAGCGCAGGTCATCTGCTCATGCGGGCGAACATTCACTACCGGAGCCACCAAACCGGAACTTCGCGTGGAACTGTGCAACCGGTGCCATCCGTTCTACACCGGTGAGCAGCGAATCGTCGACACCGAGGGTCGGGTTGACCGCATGAGGCGACGCTACAACCTCAAGTAGGCGGCGGCAGAAGTTATCGATTTATAGAAAGAGAGGGGTGAGCATGCTCACCCCTCTCTTGTCTTATACGGCAATCGCAGAACCACAGCCCTTCAGGTAATCCCTAACCATCAAATGGAAAACCCGACCAGCAAGGTCACATACGGCGGTCAGGCCGTGCTCGAAGGCGTCATGATCCGTGGACTGCGCTCCGCCTCTGTGGCCGTGCGCAACCCTGAAGGTGAAATAACGCTTCGCACCCTGTCGCTGAACTCCCTGTTCAACGGGCCTGTCAGGCGTATCCCGCTCCTGCGCGGAATGCTCGTCATGGCCGAGACCCTGACGCTGGGTATGCGTGCGCTGAGCCACTCGGCCAACGTCGCGGCCGGCGAGGAAGAAGAGCTTGGCGGCGCATCCATAGCCGGGATGATGATCGTGTCAATTGCCCTGGCGGTCGGCATCTTCTTTCTAGTGCCCGTGTTCGCCAGCAAGGGCCTTGAGGGCCTCATCGGTTCAGACCTTCTCAGCAACATCCTCGAAGGCGTAATTCGTCTCGCACTCTTCCTTGCATACATAACCGTCATCGGCCGTATGCAAGAGATCCGCCGAGTCTTTATGTACCACGGCGCAGAGCACATGGCAGTGCACGCCCACGAACACGGCGAAAATCTCGACATCGTCTCGGTGCGCCGCTACTCCACCGCTCACCCGCGCTGCGGAACGGCCTTCCTGCTGGTGGTAATGTTCGTGGCCATCGTGGTGTTCGCCTTCACCGGCCGGGACCCACTGTGGTGGCTCTTCACGTCTAGAATCGTGCTTATCCCATTGATCGCCTCGGTCAGTTACGAGGTAATCAGGTTCAGCGGCTTCCACCCAAACAGTCCGCTGGTACAGCTAATAGCGCTGCCCGGCCTGGTCCTCCAGCGCCTGACCACAAGGGAGCCCGACGACGGTCAGATAGAGGTAGCCATCGCGGCCATGGAAGAGGCTATTAGCTTCGACGTTCGCGAAGGCGCGACCACACGTCCTTCGGCGTAACGCCCGACGCCGCCATAAGTACCAGCGTGTGGTACAGCAAGTCGGCTATTTCTTCTGGAAGGTTCTCTGTTCGGCCCGCCACTGCGGCGATGGCCGTCTCCCCGGCCTCTTCGACAACCTTTTGGCCTATTCGCTCCGGTCCGTCGGTGAATAGTTCGGTCGTGTAGCTGCCCTCCGGCATCTCAGCCTTACGGTCCTGTATGACCGAGAACAACTCCTCGATAATGCCAGAGCCGTCGTCAGCGCCCTCAAACTCAGGCATGGCCTCAATGGGGTCCGCGAAAAAGCAGGTCGGCTCGCCGGTGTGGCATATGGGCCCGTCCGGGTCCACCTTGATCAGCACCACGTCACCGTCACAATCGGGCACCACGCTGCGCACACGCATGTAGTTGCCCGACATCTCCCCCTTGTGCCAAAGGTCGGCCCGGCTGCGGCTATAAAACCACACCTCGCCGCTTTCAAGCGTTCGCTTGAGCGAGCCCTGGCTCATCCACCCTTGCATGAGAACCTCGCCGGTCTCGGCATTCTGAGCAATTGCGGGGAAAAGCCCCTTGTCGTCGAGTTTTATCATCTGACTTCCTTGATCGGCCTAACGGCCAGGCCACGGTCGGCCATGTATTTCTTTGCATCGGTTATGCGAAATGTACCGAAGTGGAAGATGCTCGCAGCCAGCACAGCGTCGGCACCGCCCTCCTCCACCGCCGAGCACAGGTGGTCCAGTTCGCCTGCACCACCGCTGGCAATGAGTGGCACCGTGACGCGATCGGAGATTGCCCTGAGCAGTTCGTTGTCGTAGCCGCTCTTTTGCCCGTCGGTGTCCATGCTGGTCACCAGCAGTTCACCTGCGCCCAGTTCGGCCACCCGTGCGGCCCACTCGACTGCATCTATCCCGGTAGGTGTGCGGCCCCCGTGGGTCACCACCTCCCAGATAGAGTCGTCCGTCAGCGCGATGTCGGCGTCCACGCCCACTTCGCCGGGGCTGCCCACGGGCAGATCGAGGGCCGCTGAACCAATGCGGCGGGCGTCTATGGCCTCCACAATGCACTGGTTGCCGAACCTCTCGGCCGCCTCCGAAATCAATCCCGGGTTGTATACTGCAGCAGTGTTGAGGGAAACCTTGTCGGCCCCCGCCTCGAGCATTGTCCTGACGTCGTCTGAGCTACGGATGCCGCCGCCGACTGTCAGGGGAATGAACACTTCTTCCGAAACTTTGCGCACAACATCCACCATGGTCTTACGGCCGTCGGAGCTGGCGGTAATGTCGAGGAAGACGAGTTCGTCCGCACCCTCGCGGTCGTAGAAGGACGCCATCTCGGCAGGGTCACCGGCGTCGCGAAGATCAACGAAGCTGACCCCTTTGACCACCCGGCCACCATCGACATCGAGACAGGGAATAATCCGCTTGGTAAGCATTGCTTTTTATCCGGGAATGCGCCGGGCCGCAGACTACGCTCGGAAGACGAGCATGTAGTTGGTGGCGGAAATGTCGTAGCGGCCGGTGAATCGGAACCCGGCGTCGAGCACGAGGTCAGAGATGTCCGACTCCGACAGCGAAA
>CAUZIR010000011.1:0-14225 GCA_963579815.1 Dehalococcoidia bacterium | reverse complement strand
TTAGGGGCGCGGGCTATATGGGACGTTGACCAGATTGAAGAACTGTTCGTTTCGGGCATCTACCCCACCAGCATCGGCATGGCGTCCATTGCGGCCAGCCTGCCGGTCGCGTCCGAGGGCGGACTGCATGTCACGCTGGGAACCGGGGGGATCGTCGTGTCGGCGCCCGTTACGCCGGGCATGTTTTCAGACGTGCCGGTGGCCAGCTGGTCGGCGCTGCCGTTCGACCAGCCCATGACGGTGAGCCTGGCCTCTGGCACCATCGCAGTAGATGGTGAGAGGAGCGTTGTCATCCACCCACACGAGCGTGCAGAGGTCACGCTGGTGCAGAACGGACCCAGGGTGGTGAGCATAGACAGGGCGCTGGCTGAGGCCGGGAGAGCGGGCGCTTTCGTACGTTAAGGCGGCCCCTCTGGCCGACCAACCACTAGGCCGACCAAAGGGCCAGCCCCACGTTTACGACCATGTCGTGAATGGGGAAGCCTTCGGGCAGTTGCATCGCCGGTTCTATTCGCTCCAGGGGTCGGCGAAGGATACCTGCCACCCTCGACGCCACGTCCGGCTCGCTGGCAACTGGAGTGCCGGTAACCACCACCGGGGTGTCGTCAGACAGGGGTGTTTCGGGGTTCTGCTGAGCGTGGGTCATGGTGGCTCTCTCGGCCACCTCTGAGATCCGGTTTATGAGCACGTCTCCCTCGGCCCTGGGCTCTGCGCCCCAGTAGGCCGACTGGACGACCATTGGTTCCCAATCCCGTACGGCTACTGCGTCGCAGCCGTCGATTGCTGTCCAAGCAATCACGACGTCGGGCAAGTTGACGGCTCTGGCCAGGGCGAACGCCCTTAGTTCGATGCTGCGAATCTTTACCCCGACGGCCAGTGCGGCCGTGGTCAGGGAAGCAACGGAGCGCTTGGTAGCGCTTATAACGAGCCAGTGTGCGTTGTCGATGTCGTCGGGAAGCCGGTGCCACGCGAGGAATGAGGGGTCGGCCGACACGCCCATAACCTTTCGCGCCTCTCGCGGCAGAACCAGCTTCGGGTCGATCTGACCGCGCAGCGGCATCTCGATGTCCTGGGCGTTGGTCTGGTAACCGGGAGCCGCCCCGATGAACCTTTTTGGTTTGATTTTTAGCTCAGAAATTGCCTTGCTAAGTTCGAGAGAGGCGCGTCTCGGGTCGCTGACCATGCCCTCTCGGAATATTCGAGGATTGGTCTGGACAATCTTCATGTCCAGCACCTTGAGGCCCTGTGACACGAGAATTTTTATGTACCCGTGTTCGAACGTGAGGGAGGCCACCTCGGGGGCGCCAACCAGTCCTGTGTCTGCGGCCAGGTCTCTTACCCTGGCGACGAGCGGGAGCACGACGCGGGCGACGCTGGGGGCGTAGCGTTCCAGTAATTCTTCGACCTTCGCGCCTGGGTCGCCGTCCAAATCTGGGTCCGGGTCCGCGGCAAGGGAGGGCGGATCGGGTTCGGCTTCAGTCTTTTCGGCATCGACGACGTCCATCAGCGACCGGTTACTCGTCCTGCAGACCCAGGGCCGCTATCTCTTTCTCAACGTCGCCTATGACGGGAGGGTGCGTGACCGGCGGAGGCCACACGGCCGGTTTTTGCTGTGAACTATTGCATTGACACCTCTATAGGGCGGCCCTAACATGCCCGGCAACCCGCGTTCCATGCGCACTAACGACCCCGCGCACTACGTACGCCAGCGACTAGGAGACAGACCGTTCATGCCCGAGATTACTTCCGTTAAATTCGAGTCGTCGATTCCGGTGAAGATGCGCGACGGCACGACGCTCATGTGCGACATCTTCCGACCGGACGCGCCCGGGCAATTCCCCACGCTTTTGGAACGCACCCCTTACGACCGCACCAGTCCGTTTTCGCGGTCTCTGTCGGTGGACTCAGTTCGCGCGGCGCTGGCGGGTTACGCCGTCGTGGTGCAGGACTGCCGCGGGCGGTTCGGTTCCGAGGGCGAGTTTCACCCCTTCGTCAACGAGATTAACGACGGCTACGACACCATTGAGTGGATGGCCGGGCAGGACTGGTGCGACGGCAACGTAGGCATGTTCGGCGGGTCCTATGTGGGCGCAACCCAGTGGCTGGCAGCCATTGCTCGTCCACCAAACCTCAAGGCGATAACGCCGGGCATAACGGCCTCGAACTACCACGACGGCTGGACCTACCAGGGCGGCGCGTTTGAACTGGACTTCAACCTGGGCTGGTCGTTGATTCACCTGACCGGCGCGAACTACGAGAACCTCGAAAAACACCACGGGGCGCCTGAGGGCGGGGGCGCGGACCTGATTTCCAGGGCCGACGACCTGATGAAGGAGTACAACCACCTGCCGATGAAGGACTGGCCCGTGCTAAAGGGCACCGGCGACTTCTACTACCGGTGGCTGGACCACCCGGAGTACGACGACTACTGGAAGGCCATCAGCATTGAGGAGTTCCACGACAAGATCGATGTGCCAGCGCTGAGCTTCGGCGGCTGGTTCGACATCTTCATGGGCGGCACCCTGCGCAACTACACCCGCATGCGGACGATGGGTGACGGCGACCGGGCGCGCGACGGCCAGCGGTTGATGATCGGACCCTGGGTGCACCCCGGTGCAATGCCGGGCTTCCCTGGCACCGCGGTGGGTGAGGAGTACTTCGGCGTCGACTCCTACTCCAGTTCGATAGACATTCATGGCATTTTGTTGCGGTACTTCGATCATCACCTTAAGGGCCTCGACAACGGTGTTGCCGAGGACAAACCGGTGAAAATCTTCGTAATGGGCGAGAACGCCTGGCGCGACGAAGCCGAATGGCCGCTGGCTCGGGCGGTGAACACGAAATACTACCTTTCAAGCGACGGCAGTGCCAACTCGCTGAACGGCGACGGTGTTCTCAGCCCCGGCGCGCCTTCTGGGGCAGCGTCGGACACCTACACCTACGACCCCATGTTCCCGGTGCCGACAAAGGGCGGCGGCCTTTGCTGCTACGACGCACTAGGAGGCGCGGGATCGTTCGACCAGACCGCGGTCGAGCGCAGGGAAGACGTACTCGTCTATAGCACGCCTGTATTAACTGAGGACGTAGAAGTGACGGGGCCGATCACCGTGACGCTGTTTGCCTCGTCGAGTGCGAAAGACACCGACTTCACCGGCAAGCTAGTTGATGTGTACCCGGACGGTGAAAAGGCGGTCAATCTGACCGACGGCATAATCCGCGCTCGCTACCGCAATGGCATGGAGCACGGCGAACTGATCACGCCGGGTGAGACGCTGGAGTACACCATCGACCTGTGGGCGACCGCGAACGTGTTCAAGAAGGGCCACCGCATCCGGCTGGACATCGCGAGCTCGAACTTCCCGCGGTTCGACCGCAACCCCAACACTGGCGACCCGATTGGCGAGGGCGGAAGCACGGTAAAGGCGACTCAGACGATAGTGCACGACGCCGACCATCCGTCGCACGTCATGCTGCCTATCGTGCCTCGCTAGGAGGGCTTAGGGGACGCAGCTATTGAGCTAAGAACCCGCCGTCGATGACCAGTTCGGCACCGGTGACGTAGGACGACTCGTCCGACGCCAGGTACAGGCTGGCGTTGGCGACTTCCTGCGCGGTGCCCAGGCGGCCCATGGGAACCTGCTTTAGCCTGCGCTCGAGCGCGCCGGGGGCTGAAAACGGCCCGGATGTGAACGGCGTGTCGGCGAAGCCGGGGTGCAGCGAGTTCACCCTAATGCCGTCGCTCGCAAGCTGGATGGCGGCAGACTTGGTGAACGAGCGAATCGCCCCTTTGGCGGCGTGGTAGGCGGTGTTGCTCGGGCTGCCGCCCATCGCAGCAATCGACGAGATGTTCACTATCGAGCCACCGCCAGATTCCCTCATGTGAGGAACGGCGTATTTGGTGCCCAGAAACGCGCCCTTACCATGCACGGCCATGACCCGGTCCCAGTCCTGCTCGGAGGTGTGCTCCACGTCGTAGAGCGCGTGGATGCCGGCGCTGTTTACCAGCACGTCCAGGCGTCCGAAGGCGTCTACGGCCGACTGTATCGCCGCCTGCCAGTCTGCTTCGGAGGTGACGTCCAGGCGGGCGAATAGGGCTTTCGTGCCCCCGGCTTCGATCTGGGCAGCTGTCAGGCGTCCGTTGTCCTCGTCGATGTCGGCAATTACGACGGACGCACCCTCACGAGCCGCCGTGCGGGCGAACGCGCCGCCGAAACCCATAAGCTGCCCGTCAAGGCCGTTGGCCGCGCCTGTGACCAGCGCTACTTTTCCTGAAAGTCGACCTGTCATTCCCCTGCCCGCCTGCCCGCCAGCCGGGCCTGTTTTATAAGCATGCCCAGCGTGTGCGAGTCGAAGCCCAGGTTGACCGCCGAGGCCAGGTCGTTCAGGGCCGGTTCTTCTTGGCCGAGAAAGGCACGGCCGAGCGCGCGAACGGCGTAGGCCTGCGGATGCTTGGGGTTCACCTCTATGGCCAGTTCGGCGTCGCGGACGGCCAGGTCGGGGTGCTTGGCCTCGTAGTTGGCCATCCCCCGGTTCGCCAGCGCGTCGGCGTTGGCCGGGTCCAACTCGGACGCCTTGGTGAAGTCCTCTATAGCGAGAGATAGCTGCCGCAGATGCACGTAGGCCATCGCCCGGTTGTAGTAGGCCTCGGCGTTGGCCGGGTCAATTTGCAGGGCGTTGTTGAAGTCTTCGACCGCGTCACCGGCCTTCACCAGCTGGCCGAACAGCACGCCGCGTTTGTTCAGCGCCGCGATATCGTCCGAGTCGGCCTCTATGCGCGCCGTGAGCTCGGCCACCTCGGCCTCTATCCGCGTAATTGCGGTATCCATATCAGTCCCGTTGGAGGCACCGTGTTGAACCATCTTTACCTGACTTTCCCTTCATTAAGGCCTCTGGCATTGAGATCGGTGGCATTAAGACCACTAGCACGGGGATCGCTGGGCGTCGGCCCCGAGGGAGACGCCGTTGCGGCCTGGGTCAGGGCGATGGCCGCCACGCCGAACGCCACCGCCACGCCTATAAACACGGGCCCGTAACCGTCGTACAGGTCGAAGGACAGCCCCGCGAGTATGGGTCCGATTCCGAATGACACCACCGTCGTGGCGGAGATTATCCCCATAATGCCGCCGAAGTTTTTAATGCCGAAGCTGTCTTGCACCAGCAACGGGGCCAGGGCACCGAAAGAGCCCATGAAGAACCCGAACAGACCCACCGACAGCCACATTGTGCCCCCGGACACCGCGGTCAGCATCAAAATAATGCCAACTATCTGGCCCCCGAAGGCGACCATCATAACGAACCTGGCGGCCACCCTTTCCGTCATGTACCCGAGCAACACTTTGCCCGCCATGCCGCTGGCCGCGAGTACGCTTATTGCCCACAAGGCGGACGTTTCAGAGATGTCGCGCCCCTCCAGGTGGACCGAGACGTGGGCGAGGACGGTGGTGTAGGTGAAGTTGCCCAGCATGATCGCAACTGTGACCGCGAAGAACGCACGGGTGCGGACGGCCTGGCGAAAAGTCCAGCCCTCGATTGACCGAACTCGGGCGCTGCCTTTGCTTGAGGTGACTCCGTCAGCACCAGTCCTCTTACCTGGACCGGACGCCCTTGCTCGTGGCCCCGGCTCGACGACTACCACCAACGCCACTACCGCGAGAGCGATGGCCGCCATACCCAGCGCGAAATAGGCGGTCCCCCAGGATCCGTTCGACCCCAGGGCGAGGCCGACCAGGGGCGGAATGGCCAGGCCGCCAAAGTTGTTGCCCATCATGGTGATGCCCATCACCCGGCCGCGCTTCTCCGGAAACCACAGGCCGACGAGCCGGCCGGCTGGCAGGATGGCCGCGCCGGAAAATGAGATGAACTGAAGCGCCGACAGGGCGTACCAGTGCCACAGCTCGGTCATGAGCGGACGTAGCACGAAGCTGAGACCGATCAGCACCAGGGAGACGGTCATTACCGGCCGCGCCCCGTGGCGGTCCATCAAACTTCCAAGCAGCGGTCCAACCAGACTGCCGAGCGCCATGAACGACAGGGACGCGCTGATGTAGGTGCGCCGCCAGCCGAAAGAGTCTTCCAGCGGCTCGACGAACAGGCTGAACGCGTAGTTCGACGAGCCTATGGCCAGGCCTGCGCCGAGGAATACGACGGCGACGACCAGCCAACCCCTGTTGCCCCGAAAGAGGGTTTTCATGGGAGACCGAGCCGGATGTCGCGAGCTTGGGGTGCCCTGCTCAATGCCTGGCTACCCAAGGCCTGGCTAATGGATGATCACCCCGCGGCCGTCTTCGCCGCGGGCAAGGGCGTCGAAGCCCTCGTTGATCTCATCGAGTCGATAGCGCCTGGTAATGAGGTCTTCGACATTGAGCTTGCCGGCCAGGTACCAGTCCACCAGCTTGCCGAAGGTCTCGTGCGGGCTGGCAGAGCCGTAGTAGCTGCCGACGAGCGTCTTTTGCTGCCGCACCATGTTGACCATGTCTATGGACGCTGTGTCGCCCAGGGGCGCCAGACCCACCAACACTGCCGTGCCGTTTTTGCGCAATGAGTTGACCGAAGCAGCAGTTGTGACGGAGGCTCCGAAGCTGTCGAAGGCCAGGTCGACACCGCCGCCGGTGAGGCGCTTTATCTCTTCGACAGGATCTTTTTCCCGGGAATTGACCACGTCGGTTGCGCCGAATTTGTAGGTGAACTCCAGCTTGTGGTCGTGCACGTCCACGGCGATTATGCGGGACGCGCCCATGAGCTTTGCACCCTGGATGACGTTCAGGCCTACGCCCCCGCAGCCGAACACGGCGACGGTCGCGCCCGGCCTGGCGTTAGGGGTGTTAATGACAGCGCCGACGCCGGTAGTCACGCAGCAACCCATGAGGGCGGCGACGTCCACGGGCACCTCGGCGGGGACAACGTGACAGGCCTGCTCAGGTATGACGGCGTACTGGGAGAAGACGCCTATTTTGGCCATCTGGTAGATACGGGTGTCGCCTTTACTCAGCCGGGTGGTCCCATCAAAGAGGGTCGCACCGGTGAGGGCGTTGGTGTCGCACATCTGCGGACTGCCGGAACGGCACTGGCGGCAGTGGCCGCAGTTGGACACGAACGACAGAATGCACTTGTCGCCCTGCTTCACGCTGGTCACGCCGGGCCCAACTTCCTCCACGACCGCCGAGCCCTCGTGACCCAGCACTACTGGCATGGGAAGCACGCCGGTGCCGGTCATGATGTGGTGGTCGCTGGCGCAAACGCCAGCGGCGGCCATCTCCACCCGCACCTCACCGGCCTTGGGGGGGTCGAGGTCGAGTTCCTCGATTTTGAGCGGTGTGTTCGCCTCGTAGAGAACGGCGGCCTTCATGGACTACTCCTGGGAATATATTGGAACCGACAAACGGCCTGACCTGGTCGGGGGCAATGTTCGGTCCGGTCAGTGAACAGTGCTCCAGTGTAAACGCCCGGTGCGCCTGGTCGCACCGTATCGCCCGGGCCCATGTGACGAGCCCGTGTAATATTGCGGCCTCGCGCCTATAGCCCGCTCACACACTCAGGAGGGCGATCTGCCAGATTCCCCAAATACCCAGGACCCTGCCCTGCTCAGATGCACAGAGTTGGCCCGTCGCCTGGGGGAGCGCCCCATAGGCAGCGCGCCTATTTGGACCCGATGCCTGGTGGTCGAACTGCCCGCGCCCTGGGACCGCAAGGTGGAGTTCTCCAATGCTTTCCCGCCTGAACTGCGCGAACTCATCGGGCGACTGGAAAGCGAGGGCGACCGGCTACGACTCCAGTGCGTCCTACCCGACCCGGAGTATTCGTCTGCGGGAATGAGCAGGCTGCTGCTGTTCTCACGTCCAGGCGGCGCTTTCGTCACCAACGATCGGGTCGAGTATCTCGTGCCTTCAGAACTGGTTGCTCAAGTAGCGGCCAGCCTGCTGGAAGAGGGTTCCGACCCGGCCGCATTCGCATCGTTCAAAGAGCCGGGTAAGCCCGTCCCACAGGGGCAAATAAGGGACATTCTCGTTTGCACCCACGGCAACCGGGACGCGTGCTGCGGGACGTTCGGCGTCCCGGTGTACGAGGCGCTACGCCGCACGGCCTCCAAGATCGAGACGAGAGGCGAGATGAGGGGCGGACCGCAAACCCGGGTATGGCGAACCAGCCACACCGGCGGTCACCGGTTCGCACCCACGCTCATAGACCTGCCGGACGGGCGCTACTGGGCGGGTGTCGATGCCGGGCTCGCCGGGGACGTCCTCGGTCACCGGGGTGACGTGGCTGCGATAGCGGGTCGTTACCGGGGCTGGGCGGCGCTGGACACGTGCGCGGAGCAAAACGCCGAAGCGGCCGCATTCACGCGCGTCGGTTGGGACTGGCTGACGTGCGACAAGCAGATCGAGACCATCGGCCACGACCCCGCGCTCGACCGGCACACCGTCCGGTTCGACTACAGGGCAAATGGAGACCAGGACGGCGAAGAGTCGCGCAGCTTCGAGGTCGCCGTCGAATTCAGCGGCACGGTTCCCACTATGAACTGCATGAAGGATGGGTCGAAGGGCGACAATCCTCAATACCAAGTTATCGCCTAACGGCCGGTCTGCCCAGGGCTAACTGGGGGCCGGGCCACCACCCGGAAGCGCCTCATGGCGCAGGCCGCCCGTAGCTCTTCGAACCGGACAACTACCCAGCCCTCAAGGCTCTCGGGCCGCTCTATTGCCTGGCCGACGACGGGCACCGGCGCGTAGGTCTGGCCGAGCGGCTCGCCGTCTTCCGAAATCAGGTACCAAGTAGTGGACGGCAAGCACGGCCCCGGCCCCTGCTGGTCTTCATTCTGCAAACGACTCGACGGTCACCTTCAGGCCTTCTTCAAGACCGACTGTAGGCCGCCAGTTCAGCACGGACGCCGCGTGGGCCACGTCCAGGTATATGTGTCGCACGTCGCCATCTCGCGCCGCCTGGTAGCCCGGCTCGCGCCCGTAGCCCGTACTCGCAGCAAGAGCACGGAACACCTGGTTGACGCTGGTGGGCACGCCGGTTCCGATGTTTACGGCGTTGCGACCCCCGGGCAACAGGGGGACCGACAGAGCGGCGACCACGGCGCTGGCGACGTCCCTGACATACACGAAGTCGCGGGTCTGCTCGCCGTCGCCGAATATGGTCATCTCGTCATCTCGCATCATGCGCTCGGTGAAGATGGCGACCACCCCGGCCTCTCCGTGCGGGTCCTGCCGCGGGCCGTAGACGTTTGCCAGTCGCAGTGTCGTCAGGGAGACACTCTTAGGCAAGAGCATGGCCAGATACGCTTCCAGCGTCGCCTTGCTCAGGCCGTACGGGCTTATCGGCCGGACGGGGTGCGCTTCGTCGCAGGGCACGTAGTCCGGCTCGCCGTAGAGCGCGCCGCCGGTGTTGATGTACACGAACCGCGACACGCCCGCACCCACTGCCGCGGCCATGACGTTGAGGCCGTCGACGATGTTGATTCTCGCATCGACGTCGGGGGTTTTGACCGACGTGGGCACGGACGCCTGTGCGGCCGCGTGCACTATCGCGTCGGGGCCGAAATCGGCGAGCACGGCGGCGAGCCTTTCGTCGCCTATGCCCATCACCTCCAGCCCGATCTCGGGCGACAGGTTGGCACGCTTGCCGGTGGACAGGTCGTCGATCACCAGCACCTCGTCACCCCGGTCCGTCAGCGCCTCAACAATGTGGGAGCCGACGAACCCGGCCCCTCCTGTAATAACAATCTTCATATGGTCATCAGCATAACTCGACTTGATAGACTCCCGAGACCAACGGAGGCGGTATGTTCGACCTACTAATTAAAAACGGGATGATCGTGGACGGCACCGGGAGCGAGGGCTTCTACGGTTCGGTCGCCACTCAGGGCGACGTAATCACGGTGCTGCGGGGAAACACCGCCAGCGTTGATGCTGTGAGAACCATCGACGGAACGGGCATGGTCGTCTGCCCCGGCTTTGTCGACCTGCACTCGCACGCCGGTCTCACCATATTGGGCGCGCCGAACCACGACCCGAAAGTTCGGCAAGGCGTCACGACCGAGCTGGTCGGCATCGACGGCATCTCCCACGCGCCTTTCCGAACAGTGGACGAACTGAACCGGTACATATGGATGGACTCGGGCCTGAACGGCTACCCGCCGGAGACTGCCGACTGGCTCACCGTGGCCGAGCAGTTGACCCGTTACGACCGCAAAGTGGCCATCAACATGGCAATAATTCTGGGTAACTCACCCGTGCGTATCTGGGCAGCGGGCTGGGACGACACCCCGGCGACGCCCGCGCAGATCGAGGACATGAAGGCGATTGTGCGGGAGGCCATGGAGGAGGGCGCGTGGGGCATGTCCACCGGGCTGGACTACCCGCCGGGCTCTTTCGCGAGCACCGACGAACTGGTGGCGCTGTCGGGAGTCGTCGCCGGGCTGGGCGGCTTTTACCACACCCACACCCGCGCGTCGCTCAAGGCAAAGGGCACGCTGGCGCCGTGGGAAGAGGCCATCGAGATTGGCGAGCGGTCCGGGGTGCCGATTCACCTGACGCATTACAGGCAGAGCTACCAGGGTGACGGCAGCCACCTCGACTACCTGGCGCTCGTTGAAGATAATCGCGCCAGGGGCATGGACGTTACGTTCGACTGCTACACCTACCCGTTCTCCGGCACGGCGCTGACCATTCAATTGCCCATGTGGGCACGCGCAGGTGGGCCTGAAGGCGTCATGCACGCCCTCACTGACCCGGAAAAGAGCGCCCGCATTCGGCGGGAGTTGCGCTCCCCGGCCGACCCCACCGGGAGGGTGGCGTCGTGGCACGACCTGTGGCTGACCGCGTTCACAAAGCCGGAGAACAAGCGCTACGAGGGCCACTCGCTGGCGGAGATAGCCGAGCTACGAGAGCAAGAGCCGGTTGACGCCATGATCGAGCTACTGGTCTCGGAGAATCTGGGCATCTCGCAGGTGGGTAGGGGGACGAACGCCCACACGCTGCACGCGTTCGTGTCCCACCCCATGGGCATGATCGCCAGCGATGCCATTTTATTCGGCGAGTACCCCAACCCGCGCAGTTACGGCTGCTTCCCCATCGTGCTGGCGGAGTTCGTGCGCGCCGAAAAGCACCTGAAGCTGCCAGAGGCGATTCGCAAGATGACGTCGTTCCCCGCCCAGCGGCTCGGCCTGAGCGACCGGGGAATAGTGCGCAACGGCTTCAAGGCCGATCTCGTGGTCTTCGACCCGGATCGGGTTTCCGCACCGGCGACCCGGATGGACCCGAAGCGCTACGCCGTGGGCATCGAGTACGTAATAGTCAACGGCGAAGTCGTAATCGACGGGGCGACGAACACAGGGGCACTGCCGGGCCGGGCGCTCAGGCGAGGCCGGGACTAGGGGGCCAAGTACCAGGGCCCAGGGTCCAGAGAATAGGCCCCTCTAGTTCATGTAGATGCCGCCGTCCACGTTGACGGCCTGGCCGGTGATGTTCTGAGCATCGTCTGAAGCGAGGAAGGCGGCCGCCTTGCCGATGTCCCGGGCCGTCTGCTCCCGCCCCATCGGCACCCACGAGTCGACTATGGCGTCGAAAGCTTCTTTACCCCTCATGCCGGGCTCGGACTGGGCCAACGCGAAATTGGCACGCCGATCGACTAATGCCGAGGTCATTGGTGTCCACACGAGCCCGGGGCAGATGGCGTTCACGTTGATGCCGTGCCGGGCGAGGGCGGCGGCGCTGGACTGGGTCCAGTTCATGACCGCGGCCTTCGTCACGCAGTAATAGGGCTCTTCCCCGCCCCTGCGCGCAGCGATGGACGCGATGTTGACCTGTTTGCCGTAGCCGCGTTCGATCATGTGCGGGGACACCGCCTCCGAGCAGCGCACGACCCCGCGCACGTTCACTTCGAAGGCACGCTGCCAGTCGTCGTCGTTGCCCCTGTCGCGCTCCCACCAGCCGGGCGCACCTATGACACCGGCGTTGTTGACGAGGATGTCGATACGGCCTCCATCGCGCGTGAGGGCACGCACCATGTCGTCCACAGAGCCCTGGTCAGTAACGTCCAGCCGCATGGCCGAGCCTCGACCGTCAGGCAGCTCCGAGACGACTTTCTCGGCACCTCGCAAATCGATATCGGCGACTGTGACGAAGGCTCCCTGCTCGGCAAGCACCGTGCAAATGCCAGCCCCTATGCCACTTGCTCCCCCGGTGACGACGGCTACTTTCCCGGTCAGGTCGGCAATCATCTCGTTCTCCGATTTACAACTGGCCTGATAGTCAGGCCCCGTGAGCGGGGCCCGCTAATTGAGACCCGTGGCTCAGGGTAGTTCAATCTCCGTGATGGCGAACGGCTGCTTGCTCGCTCCGCTATCGAAAACGGCACCGGAGCCGACGATGAACTCTACGGCGAACACGTATGTGCCGCCCTCTTCGATTTTGAAACGGAAGTCGGCTATGCCGTTGGCGTCGGTCACCACGTCCGCCAGCAAAGACTGCAGGTTTTCCGAGCCCACCGGACCCGAAAGGGACGCCGAAGCGGTCGCACCCTCGGCGAACTCGCGGTCTTTGGTGAGCACGAGCGCTTGGAAGCTGGCAATGCCGGTGTTGGCGACTTCCTGCAACAGCACGGTAACGCGCTCGACCGTCACCGGGCCCAACGGCGTCGGACTCGGCTTGGGCACGGGCGTGGCGGGCACCGGCGTGGGCGGCCCACCCGGCACGGTAAAGCTTTCGGGGAAGCCGTTTATCACCACGGTGTAGGTCTCGCCGGGGGTGTACGCAGAGCCCAGGTCTATGCGTGACTGCCGTGTTTCCAGCACCTCGGCGCACTGCCTTCCCGGCTCGGTCAGGCGAGTGTTGGTGACCTCGATGCGGATAAACAGGTCGTCACGCACTATCTCCCCGAGCCCCTCGAACTCCTCGCAGTCGGTCGTCTGAGCCGACAGCACGAAGACCGAATAGGTGGGAGGGTCACTCTCGAACTCAATGGTTATGTCCCGAATGGGAGCGGGGAAAGACTCCGTGCCGGGCTCGGGCTCGACGTCCAGCGTCTGCACCGGTGTCGCAACCGGCGTGTCCTGCGGCTGCTGAGTCGGGTCCGGCCCAGTGGCATCGTCTCCACCGCCACACGCGGCAGCGAAGACCAGTGCGACAGCAGCGAGCATTACTCCGACGGTGGCCAAATAGCGTTTGTTCAGGTGAGGGGCTCCTGTGTCATCGCGCGGGTAATCGCGAATTCGGGTATCGGGTTTGGCCAGTGCCAGCACAAATGTTAGCGCCAGAAAGCGTGAGATCGAGAGTTAGAGTATCCGACCCGAACTTAATAACGTGCCAGACCGCAAAAGATGAGTGGAGCGGGTGATGAGATTCGAACTCACGACCTTCTGCTTGGGAAGCAGATACTCTACCACTGAGTTACACCCGCCCTTTGCGCAACGCACGCACCCCTCGTCATCCACGTCGGTGCCCACTTGTGCACCGCACAGCCGGACGTCGAACGGGGTTGTAGGGGCAATCTTACCAGCGGCTCTTGCGTCCCCTCAACTCGCTACCCCTCTCGCGCTCTCCACACACATAGCCCCTGACCCTGACTCATAACTGGGGGTTATCGATTCCATAACTAATTCGAGTTGGTCGGATGCCTGCTCGTGCCTTTATACTGTGGCCGTCACCCAGACACTGTGGATACCTCCTATTATGCCTCCGTATGGAGCACGAACAGGTGATGTGGAGGCACCGATGGGAAGTTTGATAATCCGGCTAGCGGAGCTCTCCGTGCTCATCGCCTTCGCGAACTTGATGTTCGTTGAACTGGCGATTGTGAACGGGGTTATCTTCGCGTCCGTCGCTATCGCCTTCACCGCGTTCGTCAAGGAACGTGGCCGCGAGCACCGGTACCAGGCGGCCCTGACGGCCTTCGCTCCTGTTGCTTCCCCGACTGCATCACGCCTTGTGCCCCCAGTAGCGGTGCGGCGTACGGGCCTGGCCGCAATCGCATCGGCGGTCTTGTCTGCCATCTCGCTGCGTTGACACCCAGGAAGGGCCGTCGATATACTCGATTTCCGGGTCCCACTGCGGCGGCCCGCTCTCCGGGCCAATAGCTCAGTTGGTTAGAGCGCAGTCCTGATAAGACTGAGGTCCCTGGTTCGAGTCCAGGTTGGCCCACCACACTTCCTCTCCTGTCGTGATCGCGACATCGCATTTGTTTCGGCGTTGCATCGACCGCCAATCGGCACGTTCTCCGATATA
>CAUZIR010000010.1:0-14420 GCA_963579815.1 Dehalococcoidia bacterium | reverse complement strand
TGAGTGCCTTCACGAGTGCACATTGTCAGGTACGAAATCACATCGCCAGGATTCATTACGAGCCTATGTTCCCTCTCTCCCCACCCCTACGCCGGTACCACCGGCAGCACGATGTGCGACTGGCGGTCGGCGTCGTGGTAAATGGTCTGGTCGGCCGCGACCATCGCGGTGGTCTTGCCGTACTCTTCGCCGGTGTTCAGGTTGCGGTCGAACTGGGGGAAGTTGGAACTGGAAATTTCTACTCGTAGCCGGTGACCCGACATAAAGCAGATGCTGGTCGACCACATGTCTATCTCAATGCGGTACACCTCGCCCGGCTCCATTAGTTCCGGGTCGCGCGCACCGTCCCGGTAGCGCGCACGCTGAATGCCCTGCGCCACGTTCATCGCGTAGCCGTCGGGCCGCACGTCCACCAGCTTCGCCGTGAAGTCCGTATCCACGGCGCTGGAAGCCACGTACACGACCGCCTTCACCGGCCCGGTGACCTCCAGCGGCTCGGTCATGGGCTCCGACGTATAGCACAGCACGTCCTGCCGGTACTCCACGGGTCGCTGGTCCCGCGGCCCCATGCTTACCGGCGACGCCTCCTCCAGGCAGCACACCGCCCCGCCAATGGTCGGCACCGGGTGCATGGGGTCGTACGTGAAGCCATCGGTCGCGGCCCCAGGAGACTGCTCCGGTGCAACAGTCCCGTCACCGAGCATCGAGTTGGCGTTGCCGCCCGACCCGAAGTACCACGGCGTGTACTCGGTGCCGGGTATGGGCCACTCGGCCGATTCGCGCCAGCGGTTCGCGCCCATCACGAACACCTTCACCCTCGGCTCTGCGATGATGCCGTCGTCCTCGCCCTTCAGGTGCGCGTTCAGCCAGCGCGTCTGCTCGCCCTGCACGTCGATCAGCACATTGGGGCCGAAGTCTATGTCGCCGGTCTTGGAAGCGGTGCCCTCGTCGCCCAGCTGGTGAATCCAGGGGCCGACGAGCAGCTTCTGATTGCGCCGAGCCTCGGGCGTCTTCGCCCCGGCCGTCATGCCAATAAAGTTGTTCAGCGACCCCTGCAAGAACACGTCGAACCAGCCCGCCGAGTGGTACGCCGCCGCCGAAGCCTCGCCGTAGTTACTGCCGATGGGGCTCATCCCCTCCCAGTATTCGCCGTACGACGGGTGAGAAATCCAGTCCTTCCAGTGGGCGATCTTGCGACCGGCAGCCTCGTCGGCGTCTATCATCGGCAGGTTCCAAAACAGCGACGACAGGTTCACCTCGTCCGGCAGGTACATGGCCTGTTTGCGGTTGGTGCGGGTAGACATGGTTATCGACCACGAAAGGCCGAACGCCAGTTGCAAAGCACCGCCTGTGTACACCCAGTTGCTGTGCACGTCGGAGTAGGCGACCCTCGGCAGAATCGCCTTCAGGTTCGGGTCACCGCTCTGGGCCGCCTGCCACTGGGTCAGCCCGAAATAGGACGCCCCCGTCATTCCCAGTTCACCGTTCGACCAAGCTTGCGCCGCCGCCCACTTCAGCGTGTCGGCTCCGTCGTCAGCCTCGCTCCGGAACGGGTACCAGTCCCCGTCCGAGTCGTAGCGTCCCCGCACGTCCTGCGACACCACCGCGAAGCCCTGTTGAGCGAGGGACACGGCCGACGGCACGGTGTGAATCATGTCGTTCCCCCGGTCGTACGGGGTGCGCGAAATAACCGTCGGAAACGGTCCACCCTCGGCGGGCATGTACACGTCCGCCATCAACTCCACGCCGTCACGCATCGGGCAGCGCAAGTCGTTGAGCACGGTTATCTTGAGGGTGGGTTTGCCTGAAGTAGTCGAAGTGGCCAAAAAAATAGCTCGCTGAAGTAAAGGTTGCCGGTAGGTTGATCTGGCGCGCCCCACTTGTCAATCCCGCCAGGGGCGGACCAGATGTGAGACGATCTGCGTCTCAGCCCGGCATTCTGGTGTCCGCCTTGCGTGAAACCGGAAATTCTGGCGAGCCGTGCTGACCGAATTGGAGCAAAAATGACAAAAATCAAAATAGCGATAATCGGCTGTGGGGCGATCTCTTACGTCTCGTTTCCTGGTTACCTGAATCACCCCAATGCCGAGATATACGCCCTGTGCGACCCCGTACGGGAGCGGGCCGAGGCGGCGGCGAAGCAGTGGGGCATCGACCCGAAAATCTACACCGACTACGAGCAGGTCTTAAACGACCCCAACGTGGACGCGGTCGAGCTTCTCACCCCCACCCACATGCACCCCGACCAGGCCATAGCCGCCCTACAAATGGGCAAACATGTCTCCACCCAAAAGCCCGTCGCCCCCACCGTGGCCGAGGCAGACCGGCTGGCGGCGGTCGATGCCAAAACAGACGCCATGTTCCGGGTAACCGAAAATTTCATCTACTACCCGCCGCTCGTTAAAGCAAAGCAACTCATCGACTCAGGTGCCATCGGCGAAATGTCTTCTATGCGCATGCGTACCTTTCTTGGCAAGGCGCTGTCAGCACCAGAGGTCAACGTGACCGAAAGCGCGCTGGAGTGGCGCAGGGAACCGGCGCACAACCCCGGCGGCCTCACCTTCGACGGCGGCTGGCACAAGTTCGCCACGGCCGTGTGGTTGGCCGGGGAGGCGGAGTCGGTGTCGGCCATCATCACCAAAACGGACGACTTCATGGTCGAGTCGCCCACCGCCGTCATCTGGAAGCACGTCGGACGCGATCTGCTCGGCATCATGGAGGCCGTCAACGCCCCGGAAATGGAAATTCGGGGCAAGTACTACCCGGTCGACGACTTCTTCGAATTCACCGGCTCAAAGGGCGCGATCTGGGTGACCCGCTCAACCGGGGAGATGCACGACCTGCCGCCAGTAATGCTGTTCAAGGGCACCGAGACGGTGACATTCCAGACGCCGTCAGACTGGCTCGAGGGCTTCAACGCAGCCGCAGCCGCCTTCATCGACGGCATCATCTCCGGTCAGCAGCAGATGATGGACTCAGCCATGGCCAGGGCCACCCTGCAACTGACGCTGGCCCCGTACAAGGCCTCCGACACGGGCATGGCCGTCGACCCGCGAACTATCGTGAAGTAACAGCCCCCGAGCAGGGGGCTCTAAAAGACCCCCTAAAGCTTTTTGTCGAGGGGCTGCAACTGGTCTGAGCCCCGCAGCAATATCAGCCCATCTCCAGGCTCGATCCTGGTGGCGTCCGGCGGGTTCGTGATGATCTCGCCGGTCGCCCGGCCGAGGGCCAGCACGTGCACGCCGTCGCCCCCCACCTGCCCCACCGTCTGGGCGACCATCGGTGAGCCTGGGGCCACCCGTATCTCCTCCAGGTAGATGTCGACGTCCGAGGAGATCGCCAGCGCCTTCGTAAAAGTCCGAGATGAGCGGCCGGGTGACCGACAGCGCCAGCCTGCGTCCGCCAATTGTGTACGGCGACACCACTCGCGTGGCCCCGGCCCGCAGCAGCTTGGACTCGGTTTCGGCAGCGTCCGCCCTGGAAACGATAACGAGGTCTGGGTTCGGCCCCCTGGCGCTGAGGGCGATAAACACGTTGTCACTGTCATTCCCCGTGGAAGCGACCAGCCCCTTTGCCCGCTGCACCCCGGCCGTGCGCAGTACGTCGTCGCTGGTCGCGTCACCCAGGACCGCAAGTATCCCTGCTTCGGTCATCTCGGCCACCGTGTCCGGAAGGCGTTCAATGACCACAAACGGCACGTCTCCGGCCTGGAAAGACCTGGCAACTTCGGTACCCATGCGACCGTAGCCACAAAGTATGTAGTGATCGCGCAATTCAGCGAGCCTGGTCGTCATTCTTCGTCTCCTGACAAACCCCCGGATGAACTCCCCCTCCACTACCATTTGCACGGAGGAGGTGAGAATGTACAGCATCAGCCCGACGCCGAACACGGGCGAAATCATGGTGAAGAGTCGGCCGCCGGTGTCCAGCGGCCTGACCTCCGAGAACCCGACCGTGGTGAAGGTGATCACCGTCATATAGGCGGCGTCCAACACCGACCAGCCCTCCACCTGCGAATACCACAGGATGCCGACTGCTATCAGCACGGCCAGCATCCCGATACCGCCAGCCATCCGGGCATTGAGTCGCACTGTTTCCAGAGGGCTACGCAGAGGGCAGGGAATCACGTGAGTATGAGTTCCGGGTCAGGCGTAGGGGACTTCACCTCGACCACGACCGAGTCCTCAATGGCCTCCATCGCGTGCAGCACACCGGTAGGGTGAATACAGGCGTCGCCGGGGCTCATCTCCCAGGATTCGCCCGCCACAGTCGCCCTCATCCTGCCGCTCACGAGGTAGCAGTGCGACTCGTGGTCGTGCCGGTGCGGCCGGGAACCCGCTCCGGCCGCGTAGCTGAGTTCGAGCGTCAGCATCTCGTCACCCCGAACCAGCGTCTTGGCCACGATGCGACCGGTCACCCCGATGCCCTCAATCGCCGTGACGACCGTGCTCTCTATTCGGACTGCGAAGCCTTTAACTTCCACTGCCAGGCTCCTCGTTCAGGTATTTCGGCGATCATCCATCGCCCTGAGTATGGACGAAAGTTTACCCCCCACGAAACAGAGTACGAAGCGGACCACAGCAAAAGCCGGATGAACCCACGTTTTGACACCATCCACTCCTGTCTCGTGCCCCCGATGGACCAACTCACCCGACCCGCTCCAAGACCGTGGCTCGAAAGAGGTAGTTTGTTCGAACGGATCTTAGTACCACTGGACGGCTCGGATGAATCCGAGCAGATAATCCCCTTCGCCGCTGACCTGGCTCGCGCCGTCGGGGCAAGCCTCGACCTGCATCGGGTAGTGAACACCTCAGACCCGGCGCTGGCCAAGCACTCGGCGGGCCATGCCTTCACCCAGGTGGTGAATATTCTGCGGACGGAGGCGGAAGGTTACCTAAATACCGTCGTGGCGAGCGTCGGCCTCTACAACGTCCGGGTAAATGCCCTGGTGGAAGAGGGATCGGCCGCCAACGTCATCACCGACGTTGCCGGACGCAATCCCGGCACCGTCGTGGCCCTGGCAACGCACGGCAAAGTCGGCCTGGATCGGCTATTCTCCGGCAGCGTGGCGGACGAAGTTCTGCGCAACACCTCCTGCCCGGTCCTATTGCTTGGCCCGCATCACGCTGGGCGTGGAGGCGGCGGATTCTGAGCCGCGGTCGTACCCCTGGACGGCTCAGAACTGGGCGAAAAAGCGCTCCCGCTGGCGTCGGGACTCTCCCGCACTCTTGGTACAGATCTTGTGTTGTTGCGAGTGCAGCCCGCCAGCGAAAACCTGCTCGAAGTCGCGACTGTAGGGACCGACCGGGCCGCCAGTGAATCCGACCAGCTAGCGCTCAACTACCTGCACGCCGTCCGGGACGACCTCAAGCGTGACGGCGCGCACTCCTCAGAGCAAAGGCTCTTCTACGGCAAGCCCGCCGACGGCATCATGGAAGTGGCCAGGGAGGTCGAAACTGAGCACCCCGACACGTTCATCATCATGACAACCCACGGGCGGGCGGGCGCGCTCCGAATGGCACTGGGCAGCGTGGCAGACAGCGTCGTCAACTCGGCGGAGCAGCCGGTGCTAGTCATTCACCCCTCTAGCTAGCTTAGGACCCTCTCGCGCCCTTACCCTGGGCGGCAGAGATTTGGGCCGACACCAGCCGCGAATACAGGCCACCGCGACTTATGAGATCAGCGTGGTCTCCCTGCTCGGCCACGCTCCCGGCGTCCAGCACCACTATCTTGTCGGCCTCTCTTATTGTCGATAGCCGGTGGGCTATTACCATCGTTGACCGGCCAGACATGAGCCGCTCCAACGACGCGTGAATCAACGCCTCGCTCTCGGCGTCCAGGTGGGACGTGGCCTCGTCCAGTATCAATATTTGCGAGTTTTTTAAGAACGCCCTGGCTATAGCGATGCGCTGCCTTTGCCCCCCCGATAGCCGCACGCCACGCTCACCAGTGGTCGTGTCGTAGCCGTCCGGCAGCGCCGTAATGAACTCATTGGCGGCGGCCATAGTCGCCGCCTCGACCATCTCGGCTTCTGTAGCGGAGGGGTTGGCGACGAGCAGGTTGTCCCGAATGGAAGAGTTGAACAGGTACGTATCCTGGGCCACCAGCGACACCATTTGGCGCAGGTCATCGAGCCGGTACTCCCGCAGGTCGTGCCCGTCCAGGGACACCCGCCCGGCCTGCGGGTCCCAGAACCGCATGAGCAGATGGGCCGCCGTCGTCTTCCCCGCCCCAGAGCGACCGATCAACGCCACCGTCTGACCAGGTTCAATGGTGAAGTCCACGCCGTCGAGCGCCGGGACCAGGCCCTGCCCGTAGGCGAACCGCACTCCGGTCAGCGCTACGGCTCCCCCGGGTGATGCCGAGTCCGAAATGGCCAGGCCCGGACCGTCGGAGACGGGCACCGGCTCATCGTGTATTGAAAAGATCCTCCGGGAACTGCCCAGGGTGTCCGCCAACTGGCGGCCGACCTGGGCGACCTCTGAAATGGGTATAAAGGTCGTGTAGGCGATTATCGCGGTCAACGGCAGCAGTTCGATCGGCATGCTGCCGACGCTTGCCAAATAGGCGCCGGCACCTAGCACGGCGATGCCTCCCAGCCCCATCGAGACCTCTATCATCGCGCGCTGCCCGGTCAGAAGTTTGAAGAAGCGCATGCGATGTTCACCGTAGCGAAGCTGCTGCGCTGTCACCTCTTCGAGGCGCTCGCGCTGACGGCCGAAGGCGAGTATCTCCCTCATGCCCTGGATGCCGTCGACCATGTGGGCATTCACCTCACCCAGATGTTGCCTTGCGGTGAGCCCCAAACTGTCCAGGTCATCTCTCGCTCGAAACGGCTGGTAGGCCACTATAACCAGAAACGGCAGCAAGATAAGCGCCAGTGGCCACTCGATAATCCCAATCACGATGAGCACCGATATCGGCACCGCCAGTGCCACGAACGCCGGTGCAATCGTGTGGGCAAAGAACAGTTCGACCGTCTCAACGTCGGTGGTCACCGCCGACATAATGTCGCCGGACCGGTGGCTCACAAGATACGAAGGGGCGAGCCGGTCGAGCTTCCGGTACAAGTCGATGCGCATCTCGGCCAGCAGTCGGAACGCCATGTCATGCGAAATCCACGACTCCCACCAGTGCAGTAGCGGCGTCAGGGTCGCCAGCACCCCCAGCGTCACCAGCAAGCCGACCAGCCCGCCGCCGCCGGTGACCTGCCGCACCACCAGCGCGCTCACGGCACCCAACCCCACCAGGACGAACACCCTGGCCACGCCCAGTAGAAACGCGCCGACAAGCTGGGTACGCCAGGGTCGCACCATCTCCAACAATCGCGACAGCACGCCAAAAGGCCCCACGTCGGCTTGCGGCACAGCCTCCACCCAGGCGGCGGCATCTACCCAGGCGACGCCATCAACCCGGACTGCCTTGTCGGAAGACTCGGCAGGTGCATCGTCGATCACCGGTGACACCTGCCCGCTGCCCGCCTCGGCGACCTGCGCCGCCATGAGCCGTGCGTACAGGCCGTCTTGCGCCATCAATTCGGCGTGGGTACCCTGCTCCACCACCCGGCCCACGTCCAGCACCACAATGCGGTCCGCGCCGACCACGCTGGACAGCCGATGAGCCACCACCAGTGTCGTGCGGCCCTGCATGAGCGTGTTCAGCGCAAACTGAATGGACGCCTCGCTCTCCGCATCGACGCTGGAAAGGGCTTCGTCTAAGACCAGAATCGGCGCGTCTTTGAGCAGGGCGCGGGCGATGGCGATGCGCTGGCGCTGGCCCCCGGAAAGCTTTATCCCACGCTCGCCAATAACCGTGTCGAAGCCCTCCGGCAGGGCGCGTATGAAGTCCAACGCATTAGCGGCCCGGGCCACCTCATTAAGCTCGCCCGGGGCCGCGTCTGGCGACCCGAAGCGCAGGTTGTCGGCAACCGTGCCGTGAAACAGGTACGTGTCCTGGGTGACTATCGAAACCTGTTCCCTGGCCCACTCGACAGGGGCATCGCGCAGGCCCAGCCCTCCAATGGCGACGCCTCCGACATCGGGGTCGTAAAAGCGCGTCGCCAGCCAAACCAGCGTGCTCTTGCCCGCGCCGCTGGGCCCAACCACCGCGACGGTCTCGCCGGGCCGGACGATCAAATCGACGGCGTGAAGGGCAGGCTCCGTCCGGCCGGGGTACGCGAAGGTGACTCCGGTGAAACTCAGGCTCGGTTCGACAGGGCCGTCGGGTCGCCGGGCGTCGGCGCTCTCAATCACGTCGGGTCGGTCTTCCAGCAGGTCGAAGACCGCCTGCGACGAAGCCATCCCCAACATGCCCTGGTGGTAAAGCAGCGTCAGTTCGCGCAGCGGCCGGAACACCTCGACCCCCATCATCACCACCACCAGCAACGTGGAGAGTTCCAGGCTCCCGTTGGACACCCGGTACGCGCCCCAACCAAGCGCCACGGCCGCGCCGCCGGATATGCCCAGCCAGGTGACGCCGATAGTCGCCTGGTTGGCGACCAGAATTGCCATGGTCGTCTTAAAGACCTTGCGGGCCTTCTCTGCCAGTACGTCGCCCCTTGCCGAGCTTTGGCCAAAGCTCTTGAGCGTGGCCAGGCCCTGCACCGAGTCTAGGAAGTCGGCGCTCATGTCCCCGTAGGCTTCCCGGCGCGCCCACGAACCCTTTTCGTTCCACGAGTGAAAAGCGGCCGGGGCAACCAGCGTGGCGAGCGCGAACAGCAAGTAGATAAGCGCTGTCGGCAGGTCGAGAAACGCCATGAAAATGAACAGCCCTATCGGCGTCAACAGGCCTACCAGCAACTGTGGGAGGTACTCACCAAAATAGCTCTCCAGTTGCTCCACACCCTCCACCAGCGAGATGAGCACGTCACCGGTACGGCGGCGGGCCAGGGCAGCGGGTCCCAGCTCCAGCGCCCGGGCAAACAGCGAGCGACGCAAGCCAACCTGTATACCCAGTGCCGTCCTGTGGCCCATCATCTCCTTGACGTACTGGAAGACACCGCGAGCGAGAATCGACAGCGCAACGCCCAGAATGGCGAATGAAACCTTCGACATGGGTTCGCCCTGGAACACCAGTGCAACGGCGTAACCGGACATGGCCAGGCGACTAACCCCGGCAGCGGCGGTCAGCAGGCCAAAGGCGACGCCCAAAAACAACCGTAGTCGAAAACCAGCAGTGAATCGCCACAGGCGCGAGTTGAAGTACATGTAGGAAACAGAACCGGGCGGGCCCCCCGTGCAGGGGCCGACCACTCTGGGTAGTTAGAAGGGTATGACCGCGGTGCCGGAGGCCACCTCGGCCATGAGCACTGCTCCAATCGCAAGGCTCGCCACCCCCGCCACGCCGATGATCGCCACCTTCATCCGCGCCATGTTCGCCGCCACCTTGAGGGGCGTTCCCAGTGCGAGGGTAATGGCCGCCATGGAAACAATGGTGCCCACGCCGAAAAGTGCGAGATAGCCCACGCCCACCAGCCCGGACTCAATCTCCGGCAGCAGCGCCAGCATCACAGCTGCGCTGCCAGCCAGCCCGTGCACCATGCCGATGGCAAACGACCGTGGCCGAAAGTTGGGACGCAAGCTTGACCACAAACCGTGGCTGTGGCCGCCGTCGCCGTGACCGGTCGAGGTTGACAGTTCGGGCCCGTGCTTGTGGCTGGCGTGAATGTGAACATGCGGTTCGCCGCCGTCGAGGTGCTCGTGCAGGTGCAGCCTGCGCCGGGCCAGGTTCCACAGCACCTGCGCACCGAGCGCCACCAGCATCAGACCGACAGCGAACTCGAAGTAGGTGGCGAACCCCTCGTACGTGGACATGAACTGGCCCTTAAGCGCCAGGATGGCGACACCCACCACGACCAGCGGCACTGTGTGACCGAGCCCCCAAGAAGCGCCTATCCAGATGCCGCGCCATACGCTGCTGCGGCCGTCTCCAACCACGGTCGCTACCGCCACCACGTGGTCGGCGTCGGAGGCGTGTTTCAGTCCGAGCAGGAACCCTAAAGCGAGCGCCGCTCCGGCGCCAGATCCAATATCTATCATGCCGCGACCAGTTTACGTGTCCGCCGTCCTTTAGTCACAACGCTGCCTGGGCCTCGGCCTGGGGTTCGGTGACGGGGTACAGGTCGCGCCAGGCGGCGATGCCACCCTCAAGTGCGACCGCCTCCAGGCCCTCCCCTCTCAGCGTCTGCGCCACACGGGCGCTCGTAGCCTCGTCGTGTCAGGCACAGTGGGTGACTATGAGTGCTCTTTCGTCTGTCGTCTCGGCACCCCGTACCCGGCCATGTGCCCAGTCGAGGGCCTCGTCCGGCAGCACCCGTACGCTGCCGGGAATATGCGAAGGGTCGGCCTCATAGCCGGACCTGGACCGCACGTCGAGGACCACCGTTGGCAGCCCCTCGTCCAGCCTCCGATTCAATTCCTCAGGGCCAATGCGGTGAATCGTGTCTTCATCGTGGGCGAACAGCCCGGCCGCGGTCGTTTCTCGTTCCTCCTCCAGGGTTTCACGGCTTACACGGCGCTCATACCACTACGCGACCGGCGTCGTGGACGCACCGTGAATGGCCGCCGAGGCGAGCACCACAATGCCGACCGTGGCCATCAGCACCTCAGCGCCCGGCACGCCTGCCGCCACGGCTATCAGCGCCAGGAGCAGCAAGTTCAGACCGCGCGGCCCGAACCAGGAAATGAACCCTCGTGCCTCCCAGCTCATCCGCGCGCTCGACAGAATCGCGCCCAGCACCAGCGGGCGAATGCCGAATATGACCAGTGCAGCCAGGGCCAGGTCATTCATCCCCGCCTCGATCTTCAGCACCTGTCGCACCGACTGGGGTATGCGGCGGTCGCGAATGACGTCTCTCAGTATCACCGGGTCCGTCGAGGCCAGAACCGCGCCGCCAATGAACGCCAGTATCCAGCCGAACCCCAGCATGAGGGCGAGCGGCACGGCGCCGAGCACGATGATGAACGCCGTACCCGGCCCCAATATGAGGAACGGCACCAGCCATCGACGTCCCAGGTCCCGCACATTCAGGCGAACGGCGTCCAGAAACAGAACAAGTGCAAGAGTGAGCGTAGCGACGATCTCCAGCGTTTCGTCGTGAGGGCCCATCTCCAGCACCCCCAGCCCCTTCTCCCCGACGAGAAACCCCAAACCGAGGAACAAGATGGGGAACGAGATGGGCGCTCGTTCCACCAGCCCGGACACCAGGGACGCTACGGTGAGAACAACCGCGACAATGCCGAACGCAATGAGGAAATCAGGCAAGTTAGTTGGACATCGGGTGAACGGTTAAGAGGCCCGCCGGTAACTGTTCACCGCCAGGGGAATAAACACCACCAGTATCCCCACCATCCAGATGCCCGCCTGCCAGGCGGGCTCCGCTACCGGGCCGCCTATCGACATACCGCGAATCGCATCGACCGCCAGGGTCATGGGGTTGACCTTGGCGAAGGCCTGCAGCCAGCCAGGCATCGAGGCCACCGGCACAAACGCCGACGACAGGAACGTTAGCGGGAATATCCAGGTGAAGCTCGCAGCCTGCACGGCTTCGACGGACTTTACACTGACGCCGATGAACGCCGAGATCCAGGAGAAGACCATCGCGAAGGCGGTGGCCATGCCAATTGCGCCGACGGCCGAGATGGGGCCGTTTTCGAACCGGAAACCGATAGCGTACCCGACGCCAATCATCAGAACGATAACGAACAGGTTGCGCACCGTATCGGCGATGATACGCCCGGCTAAAACAGCAGCCCTGGCCATTGGAAGCGACCTGAACCGGTCAACGAGGCCCTTCGACAGGTCGTCGTTCAGCCCAATGCCGGTCTGGGTGGCTCCGAAAATAGAGGTCTGCACAATAACGCCAGGGAGTAAGAAATTAATGTAGTTCCCGCCGGTCTCCTGGCCTATCGCACCACCAAACACGTAATTGAACAGCAGCACAAACATGACCGGTTGAATGGTGGAGAACACCAGCAGGTCGGGCGACCGCAGGTACCGCAAGAGATTGCGCTCGGCTATCACCCAGCTGTCGGTAAAAGTCCATACAGTTTGCTGGCGTACTTCGGATATTAGGCTCGTCAGCTTCCCACTCCTGTGGGCTGAATCTCGGTGCCATCTCCCTCTAGTTGTTGGCCTGTAAGCGCCAGGAACACATCATCGAGAGTCGGCTGCCGTAGGCCAATGTCGGAAATGGCGATGCCGGCAGCGTCCAGCCTTCGCACCGCCTCGGTCAGGGAACTGGCCCCGCCATCGACCGTCACCACCACCTGGCCCGTCTCCTCTTGCACGACCGGTGTGTCCAGGCCCACCGCCTCCGCCACGGTGCGCGCCTCCTCTACCCGGCCCCGGTCGGCCACCTGCACCGTTAGCCGGGTTCCGCCGCACTGGCCCTTCAACTCTGTCGACGTGCCCTCGGCTATGACAGCGCCCCGGTCTATGACCGTTATGACGTCGGCCAGCCGGTCGGCCTCATCCATGTACTGGGTGGTCAAAAGCACAGTAGTGCCCTCGTCCACCAGTTCGCGAATCACGTCCCACAACTCCAGGCGGCTACGAGGGTCCAGGCCCGTAGTCGGCTCATCTAAGAACAATATTGCGGGCTTCGCTACCAGGCTGGCGGCCAGGTCGAGACGTCTCCGCATACCCCCGGAGTACTGTTTGACCGTGCGCGACGCCGCGTCTGACAGGGCGAAGCGATCCAGCAGTTCGTCCGCCCGCTTGCGGGAGACTGTGGTACCCAAATGGTAAAGCCGCCCGACCATGGTCAGGTTCTCCCGCCCGGTCAGGTTCTCGTCTACCGCGGCGTTCTGACCCGCGAGCCCGATCACCCGGCGCAGGCGCGAGGCGTCTTTCACCACGTCGAAGCCGTGAACACGAGCGCTGCCGAAGCTGGGTTCGAGAAGCGTCGTGAGCAGGCGCACCAGCGTGGTCTTGCCGGCACCGTTGGGGCCTAAAAGGCCCCGGATGCTGCCATACGGCACCGACAGGTCAACGCCTTTGAGCGCCTCAACCGAACCGTAGGTCTTGCCTATCCCGGACACTTCTATGGCCGGGGATGTGCCGTTTGCCGGGGCCTGCGGGCTCAATAGCTGTGCAAGGCTCCGGTGCTCACCGGGCTCGCTGGCGCTGGCGCTTTCACCACCTTGCCTAACGCGAGTATGAGCGCCTCGACGTCGTCATCCCCGAGCTTGCTAAGAAAGTGGCGTTTCACACCGGCCAGGTGTCCCGGTGCAGCGTGTTGTAGCGCCTGTCTGCCGTTGTCTGTTAGGGCTGCGTAGGTGCCTCTGCGATCCTCTGGACAGGGTTCTCGGCGAACCAACCCGGCCGCGGCCATACGGTCCATCAGCCTGGTCAGGCCGCTTCTGCTCAGCAAAATGGAGTCTGCCAGTGCCTGCATTCTCAGTCGGTAATTCGGCGCACACTCCAGGTTGACCAGAATGTCATACCAGGTGAGGGGCAAACCCTCGCCCTCCTGCATCTCTCGCTCAAGTTCGCCAATCACGGTTGCGTGCGCCCTTAAAAAGACCCGCCACGCCGTGGCGCGCCGGTCCCCGGCACTGGCCCCGGCACTGTCGTGTGCCGGGCTATTTTCGGGTGCCAATGACATGGCCGGATGGTAGCACCCGGGCTTCGGGGGGAGCAAACATGTTGCTCATGCAAGTAAGCCCGTCGCAGGCCGTGAAAAAGGCCTTATGAGCTAGCTGGCGAGTTCGAAGCTGTAACCCAGGCCCCGGTGCGAGTGCAGGAGGCGTGGTGCGCGGGGGTCGCCGTTTAGCTTTATGCGAAGCCTGCGCACGCACATGCGTATAGCCGAGTCCTCAATATAAGAAGAGCCCAAAACGGCCTCGGCAAGCTCGGTGTTGGAGATAATCTTCCCCTGGTTAGTTGCTAAATAGGCGAGCAGGTTCCACTCTGCGGGCGTAAGGCTCACGTCCTTACCGTCTATGCGGACGCGCTGACTCCCGATGTCGATGTGCAGCCCGTCCTGCGCAACCACCTTGCCCGAATGGGCGGCGGCGGCGCGCCTGGGCAGCACTGCGTTCATGCGGGCTAGTAGCTCAGCGGGGGAGAACGGCTTGACCACGTTGTCATCGCCTCCCAGTTCAAGGCCCTTGACCCGGCTGGAGTCACCTGCTCGGGCCGTCAGGATGATGACGGGAACGTCGGAGGTCTTGCGCAGGTTCTGTAGAACGTCCAGGCCGTCCACGTCCGGCAGTCCCAGGTCGAGAATGACAATGTCGGGCGACTCGGTCTCCACCAGGCTGGCCACCGCCAGACCCCGATCGGTCGACACGACTTCGGCGTCCGGCCAGCGAATGGTGCAGCAAAGCTCCACCGCTTCTACGACCTCTTTAGAGTCCTCTACAACGAGTACTTTCATTCCACCCCACTAATAAGCCGTTTGACGGCTCACAAAGATT
>CAUZIR010000009.1:0-14658 GCA_963579815.1 Dehalococcoidia bacterium | reverse complement strand
TTGGGGGGTTCGTAACCCCGTCGTTGTGGAGAGGTGCTAGAGTGGTTGAATAGGCACGCCTGGAAAGCGTGTGTGCCCTTTACGGGGTACCGCGGGTTCGAATCCCGCCCTCTCCGCCACCTTATTCATCACGTTCGCTGGTTTCCGTCATCACAACCAAACCTCTAAATCGCCGTTTTCGGCTGCTAGAATCCCGCCGTGAACGATAGCGAACTCAAGTACTGGGTCGCCCTCCAGGGCATCTCCGGCATCGGACCTGTCCGATTCGGCGCACTGGAGCGGGCCTTCGACTCGCTCGCCGAGCCCTGGACAGCCTCCAAATCGGCCCTGATGGCCGCGGGCCTCGACAGTCGCACGGCTGCGAAACTGGTCTCCGGACGGGCAGACATTGACCCCGACGCCGAACTGGGCCGCATCCGCGAAGCGGGAGTGCGGGTCCTGACCGTCCGTGATGACGACTACCCACCGCGCCTCAAGCAAATCCACGCCCGCCCGTTGGTATTGTTCGTAAAAGGCGACCTGCTCCCACAAGACGAGCGCTCCGTTGCGGTGGTCGGCACCCGCAAGGCCTCGGCCTACGGGCGAGAGGTGGCAGCGGCCCTCGCGGGCGACCTCGCGCGCTCCGGTGTCACCGTCGTTAGCGGACTGGCACGGGACATCGACGGCATCGCGCACGACGCCTCCCTCAACGCCGGTGGTCGCACCATCGCAATACTGGGAAGCGGCCTGGACATCATGTATCCCAGGGAACACGAGGGCCTGGCAGAGCGCGTGGCCGAATCGGGAGCCCTGGTGTCGGAGTTCCCCCTGGGTACCAGGCCATCGCCCGAGAACTTTCCCCGCCGCAACCGCATCATAAGTGGCATGAGCCTCGGCACCCTGGTGGTGGAGGCATCGGATCGCAGCGGCGCGCTCATAACCTCTTCACTCGCTTTAGAACAAAACAGAGAGGTGTTTGCAGTCCCCGGCAACATATTCGACCCACACTGCCGGGCGACCAACAACCTCATCAAGAGGTCTGGCGCCAAGCTGGTTACTCACGTGGAAGACATCCTGGAAGAACTGAATCTCACGGCGGTGGAACGGCAGTTGGAAATGCCGATACACATCGACGAAATAACCAGGACCAATGGACTGAGGGTCACCGAGGTCTCTGGAGCATTGACAATGCTCGAGTTAAGGGGCCGTATCAAGCAGGTCGGAGGAAGGAACTATGTTAGACTCAGGGAGTCGTCCCCTCCTTATACCGCCGCAGTTTGACGCGCCCGAAACACGACCTCACAGGGGCTTTTTGGCCCAGACGACATCAACTAAAACATCCACTACCCCAGGTACTAGGCAAAAGATGGCTAAAAATCTCGTAATAGTTGAGTCTCCGGCCAAGGCCCGCACGGTCGGACGATTCCTCGGTAGCAAATACAAGGCGATGGCGTCTATGGGCCACGTGCGTGACCTGCCCAAGGGCAAGCTCGGGGTGAAAGTAGACGACCTGAGCTTCGAGCCCGACTATATGGTCATAAAAGAACGCAAAAAGGCGTTGGGCGAGTTGATCAAGGCCGCGCAGGAGGCCGATATTGTCTACCTGGCAACTGACCCGGACCGCGAGGGCGAGGCCATCTCCTGGCACCTCATCGAGGCAGCCAAGATAAACCCGGCCAAAACCAAACGCGTGGTCTTCCACGAAATAACCAAAGACGCCGTCCAGGCGGCTTTCGACAGCCCTCGCGAACTGGACATGCACCTCATCGACGCCCAGCAGGCCCGCAGAGTGCTGGACCGCCTGGTGGGCTACGAACTCAGCCCTGTGCTGTGGAAAAAGGTGCGTCGCGGCCTTTCTGCCGGTCGCGTCCAATCAGTCGCAGTGCGGTTGGTAGTCGAGCGCGAGGCCGAGCGCAACGCCTTCGTCACCAGGGAGTACTGGACGCTTGAGGCAAAGTTCGCCAAGCAGGGCGACGCCAAGGCCCGCTTCAAAGCCAAGCTCAAGAACCTAAAGGGCACCAAGGGCGACATCGAACTGGACAACGAAAAGGCGGCCGCTGAGGTCTCCACTGCACTGACTGGTGCCAGTTACGCCATCGACTCAGTGGCGACTAAGGAACGTCGCCGCAAGCCCTCGCCGCCGTTCATCACCTCCACCATGCAGCAGGAAGCCTCTCGCAAGCTGCGCTTCACGGCCGCCCGCACAATGAGCGTGGCCCAGCAGCTTTACGAGGGTCTGCCCCTCGGAGACGGGGATGCAGAGGGTCTCATCACCTACATGAGAACCGACTCGACCAACGTCGCTCAGAGCGCGCTGGAAGACACAAAGAAGTTCCTCGCAAAGCAGTACGGTGCCGAGTACACGACGGCAGCTCCGAGGCTGTATAAGCGCAAGGTCAAGGGCGCGCAAGAGGCGCACGAAGCCGTCCGTCCTACATCTGTGGCCAACACCCCGGACAAGGTGCGCAAGTACCTGTCCGCCGACCAGAACCGCCTCTACAAGCTGGTTTGGAACCGCATGGTCGCCAGCCAAATGCCGGACGCCCTGTTCGACCAGACCACCATCGACATCGCGGCCGACACAGGCACCGACAACACCTACATGTTCCGTGCCTCGGGCTCGGTACTGAAGTTCCCCGGACACAGGGCGCTGTACATGGAGGGTGTCGACGACTCCAAAGGTGACGAAGACGGCGAAGTCACGCTGCCGAAGCTGGCCAAGGGCGACGCGCTCGACTGCACAGACCTGAACCAGGACCAGCACTTCACCGAGCCGCCGCCCAGGTTCACAGAGGCGACTTTAATACGGCTGCTGGAAGAGCAGGGCATCGGCCGCCCCAGCACTTATGCTCCTACGCTTGGGGTTATCCAGGCGCGGGACTACGTGCGCAAAGAAAAGGGCCGCTTCGTACCTAGCAAGCTGGGCACGGCGGTGAACGGCCTGCTCACCCACCACTTCCCAACCACCGTAGACGTGGGTTTCACGGCCAGAGTCGAACAAGAATTTGACGAGATAGCCAGCGGCGAACGCGAGTGGGTGCCCGTGCTGCGCGAGTTCTACGGCCCGTTCCATGAAACGGTGGAAAAGGCCGACCGCGAGGCTGAGAGGGTGCCGCGCAGCGAGATTGACGAAGAGTCCGACGAGGTCTGCGAGGTCTGCGAACGCCCCATGGTGATCAAGTCGGGCAGATTCGGCCGGTTCCTTTCGTGCAGCGGGTTCCCGGAGTGCAAAACCTCCAGACCGTTGGTGACGAAGGTCGGCGTCAACTGCCCAGATTGTGGGCACGACATCGTCGAGAAAAAGCAGCGGGGCAAGGGCGGCAGGCGGTTCTACGGCTGCTCGAACTACCCGGAATGCAAATTCGCCACCAACCAGCGCCCGCTCCCTCTGCCATGCCCCGACTGCAAGGGCATGCTGTTGGCCTCCGGGCGCGACATGGCAAAGTGCGTGAAGTGCGAGTACAAGGGGCCGGTGCCCGAGTCGGACGACTCAGAAGAGTCCGAGGGGTCCGAGGTTGAGGCCGTAGGGGCCTCTGCGTAGTTCGGGCTTGTTCGGGGCTCAGATACACGCGATTCTAACCGTGATCGGTCCGTCAGTCGGCTTCCCCAGGGGGTCACGATGAGTGCCACGGTCGGAGGCGAGCTGGGCAAGGTATCGGCGTTCATCCGGTCTGAGAAAGACTGGGCCGCGCTCATGGATGTTTTCGAGCGGCACCTGCGGGCCGAAAAAGGCCTCGCCGACCTCACAGTCCGCAACTACCGCAGCGACTTGCAGCCGTTGTTCGACTTTACTCAAGTTACCGGGGTTGGCAAGCTGGACCAACTCGATCGCCATGCACTGCGCGACTACCTCGCGTGGCTAATGGACCTGGGCTACGTTCGTTCCAGCGTCGTACGCAAGCTGAGCACGCTGCGCTCGCTCCTGAAGTGGCTCCTGCGGCAGGGCGTCATAGCGGCCGACCCGTTGCCCAGGCGAGGCGTCGTCAAGCGAGACAAGCGACTCCCGAGGTTCCTGTCTGCCGACGAAGTTACCGAACTGCTAGAGGAAATCGACGACTCCACGCCCGCAGGAATGCGGGACAGCGCGCTGCTAGAAATCATCTACGCCGCCGGGCTGAGGGTGAGTGAAGCGCACGGCCTGGACCTGAAAGACGTCAACCTCGGCGCCAGGGAACTGCGAGTCACCGGCAAGGGTTCCAAGCAGCGCATCGCCCTGCTCGGTCGTCCTGCAGTAGACGCGCTCTCTCGCTACCTCAGCGCCGTTCGGCCGACCCTCGCAACCGTACCTGACGAGTCGGCCCTGTTCCTGAACCCTCGTGGCTCTCGCCTCTCCAGGCGAACCATGCAAGAGCGTGTGCGTAGACACGCCGCAACGGTGGGCTTAGAAGGCGTGCACACACACACGCTGCGCCACTCGTTCGCCACCCACCTGCTCGACGGCGGCGCTGACCTGCGCGTGGTGCAGGAACTACTGGGCCACTCCAGCCCGGCAACCACCCAGATATACACCCACGTGACCGACGCCAAGGCCCGCCAGGTTTACCTGTCGTCGCATCCGCGTTCGCGTCGGCCTTTGGCATCTAAACCGGGGGCAGCCAAACCACGGACATCCAAACCAGGCGCAGCCAAACAGGAGACGGCGACTTGAAAATCCTCGTCATTAACGGACCCAACCTGAACATGCTGGGCAAGCGCGACCCGACCCAGTACGGGGCCGAGACCCTCGATGAAATTTCCCAGAGTTTGCGTGTTCGCGCCACCGAACTCGGCGTCGAGCTAGCGTTCTTCCAGTCGAACCACGAGGGTGCGATCGTCGACTTTTTACAGGAGTCCGCCGCCCAGACCGACGGGCTGGTCATAAACCCTGGGGCGCTCACTCACTATGGACTGTCGCTAAGAGACGCCGTCGTCGATTCGGGTCTCACGTTCATAGAAGTGCACCTGTCAGACATTCATAGCCGGGAGGAGTTCCGCCGACATTCGGTGTTACAGGACCTGGCGCTCAAGCAGATAGCCGGGCACCGGGGCAAGGGCTACGTCATGGCGCTAGATGCAGTCGTGGACGCCCTGGTGGACGCTCAAGAGGTAAATGCCGGTGAGTGATACACAAGCGTGAGTGACACAAAAACCAGTGAGTGACCCGGGCCCGAAATCAAATCCGCGGGTGGCTGCGGTCAGACGCCTGCTCGACAGTGAAGGCCTGGACTGCCTGCTCGTTTCCGACGGGTACAACCGCAGGTATCTGTCTGGCTTTACGGGGTCCTCGGGATATCTGTTTATCACGCGTTCACAAGCCGTGCTGGCCACCGACTTTCGCTATATCGAACAGGCCGGTAGCCAGGCACCCGACTTCACCGTCCATCGCATCGGCGGCCGGTTCGACTGGCTCGGGCCACTGCTCGCCGAACTCGACGTAACGCGCGTTGGCTTCGAGTCCCAGGACCTGTCAGTAGCGACTTTTTCGGCAATGGAAAGTGCGGTCACCGAGCCCAAAGGCAAGGGCAAAAAACCCGAACTGGTGGCCACGTCCAACCTCGTTATCAAGCTCAGAGAGGTTAAAGACCCGGCCGAGCTTAAGCTGGTGGAGCGCGCTTCGCAGATCGCCGACCGGGCATTCGAGGCCGTGGCGCCGGGTATTGCGCCGGGACAAACCGAGGCACAGGTGGCATGGGAACTGGAAAAGACCATGCGCGAACTGGGTGCCGAGGCGCTGTCGTTTGACGTCATCGTGGGGGCCGGTCCCAACGGTGCGTTACCTCACCACAGGGCCGACGAAACGGTCATCAAAACCGGCGACCCGGTGGTGATAGACATGGGCTGCATCTACCAAGGTTATTGCAGCGATCTAACCCGAACAATCTTCGTCGGCGAGCCCGATGAACGGTTCCGCGACGTGTACAATATCGTCCTTCGCGCGCAGCTTCACGCCGAACGTGAAGTGAGGGCGAGCATGACTGGCGAGGAGACTGACGCACTGGCCCGAGCCGTCATCGCTGAAGCGGGTCACGGCGACCATTTCGGGCACAGCCTGGGTCACGGGGTGGGCCTCGAGGTGCACGAACACCCCTGGGTCGGGCCCAGAGCCACGAACGCCCTGGGGAACGGTATGGTCTTCACCGTCGAGCCGGGAATATACATCTCGGGCTGGGGTGGGGTACGCATAGAAGACATGGCGGTAATGGAAGGCGGCAAGGCCCGCATTCTCAGTACCGCTTCGAAACTGAGTTTTTAACTGGAGTCATCGGATGGCAATTAGCTACGGAGACCTGAAAAAGGGCATGGCCATCGACCTGGACGGCGAACCGCACGTCGTGGTCGATTACGAGCGCTCCAAAATGCAGCAGCGCGCGCCCACCATGCGCATACGGCTCAAGGGCATACGTACCGGCAAGGTCATCGACAAGACGTTCAGTGGCTACGACGTCAAGCTGGAAACCGCGGAGGTAGAGCGGCGTAATGCCCAGTACATCTACCGCGAGGACGACCTGTACTACTTCATGGACTCCGAGTCCTTCCAGCAGTTCCCTCTCAGCACCGGACAACTGGGTGACGCCACCAAATTCCTCGTCGAGCAAGTCGAGGTCGAACTGGTCCTGCACGAAGGCACACCCATCGCAGTCGACCTGCCCATCGCAGTCGACCTGAAAATCGCCGAAACCGGCCCCTCGTTCAAGGGCGACACAGCGCAGGGCGGCAGCAAACCGGCGACGCTTGAGACGGGCCTGGTCGTGAATATTCCACTCTTCGTAGACCAGGGGGAGACCGTGAAGGTCGACACCCGCAGCGGAGAGTACCTGTCCCGGGTCTGAAACTATGACGGCGACGCGGGTACACCCGGTCTCCGAGGTCACCGGCTATCTGCGCGACCTGATGTCTGCCGACCCCGTCGTTTCCGACATATGGGTCAGTGGAGAGGTGTCCAACCTCGCCCGACCAGGGTCAGGGCACGCCTACTTCAGCCTCCGCGACGATAGTGCGACGTTGCGCTGCGCCATGTTCAAGTACTCGGGCACCGGCGCGGATCTGCTCGACAACGGCTCGGCCATAATCGCCCACGGCAAGGTCTCTATTTACCCGGCCCGGGGCGAACTGCAACTCGTCGTAGACATGGTGCAGCCAGAGGGCGTCGGCGAACTCCAACTGCGCTTTGAAGAACTCAAGGCCCGCCTGGAGCGAGAAGGACTGTTCGACCAGTCCCGCAAGCGGTCCATCCCCCGGTTCCCTCAAAAAGTGGCCGTCGTCACCTCACCAACAGGGGCCGTTTGGCACGACATTCAAAACGTCATCGGCCGTCGCTACCCCCTGGTCGAGCTACTGCTCGCGCCCACCCCGGTGCAGGGTGACGCCGCTGCCGCCGGGATCGCGGAGGCTTTGGGAGCCGTCGGTGACAGGGGCGACGTTGACGTGGTCATCCTAGCCAGGGGCGGCGGGTCGGCCGAAGACCTGTGGCCGTTCAATGAAGAGGCCGTCGCCCGCGCCGTCTTCTCCTGTGCCGTGCCGGTAATAAGCGCCGTAGGCCACGAGACCGATGTGTCCATTTCCGACTGGGTGGCCGACGTTCGCGCCCCCACCCCGTCCGCGGCCGCCGAGATGGTCGTCCCGGACCTGGCCGAGATAATGTCCTCCGTCGCAGCGATGATCAGGGCCGCCGACAGCGCCGTGGCCGGAGCCGTGCGCGCTGCCGGGTCCGACCTGGAAGCGCTGGACGCTCGCATGGCCCGGTCCATCCCGGACATGGACTCAATGCGCATGCGCATTGATGAACTGCTCCGTGCCTCTGCCGCTCACCTGCGGTCGGCCGTAAGCTCCTCAAACCTGCATGTTGAGGGCCTCAAGGCCCGGCTGGAGACCTTGAGCCCGGTCGGTACCCTGTCACGAGGATACGCAATAGTTCAAGCGGGCCCCGACGCCACAGTCGTCAGTGACGCCTCCGACCTGACGCCGGGAGACACGGCCTTGGTAACCCTGGCACGAGGCGCATTTAAAGCAAAAGTTGTATCCCTCGCGGAGCCAAAGTAATGACGAAAGAGACCAAGCCGAAAAAAGAACGAGCCGCAAAACCTCCCGAGTCGTTTGAAGACGCACTGAAAACGCTTGAAGAGACTGTACAGCGCTTGGAATCCGGCGGTCTATCCCTGGACGAGTCTGCCAGGCTATACGAAGAGGGTGTCAAACTCGCCCGCTTCTGTAGTGAGCGCATCGCAGCGGCAGAACTAAAGATCACCAAAATCAGAACAGCCTACGGCGAGCAGATGCGGTTCATGGACGAGAGCGAGCCCGAGGAATCTGAGGACCACGAAAAACCCTCGTGACCAGGGCCGACTTCCACATACATACCGAGTACTCCCCCGACTCCGTTATGCCCGTACGCTCCCTCGTGCGTCGTTGCCAGTCGCAGGGTCTTGGCCTGATCGCCGTCACCGATCACAACTCGATTGAGGGTGGCCTCAGGGCCCGCGAAATGGCCGACTTCCCGGTAATAATCGGCGAAGAGGTGACCACCGCCGACGGCGAACTGACCGGGCTGTTCCTGACGGAACCCATACCTCGTGGTTTATCGGCCACCGAGACCGCACGGCGCATTAAGGACCAGGGAGGGCTTGTCTCAATACCGCATCCGTTCGACGTGTTCAGGCGCAACGTAATTACTCCAAATGCGCTGGCTGAAGTCGTCAAACTGGCCGATATTATCGAAGGGTTCAATGCCCGCAACACGTTCAAATCTACCAATGCGAAGGCCAAAGAGCTTGCGGCCTCAGTCGGACTCCCGATGACCGCCGTTACCGACTCGCACACCGCGATGGAGGTGGGCCGGACGTACACCGAACTCACGATAGACGAGGTCACACCCCAGGCTCTTTTGTCTGCCATTGCGTCGGCCCAACTGGTCGAGCGCCCGATCACGCCGCTCATACACTTCCTCACCACCATGGCAAAGGTGCGTAAGCGCCTGTTTTGACCTTGCGCTTTAACGTGTTCAAGTAGGTATGCAGAACTTTCTCAAGCGCGGTCCCGGTCGAGGCCCTGGGATGAGCTTTCCTGGTGCGGGGGGGCAACCCAACCTCACGTATGCCCTTATCGCGATCAACGTGGTCCTGCTGTTGGCCATGGAAGTGGCCGGCGGCTCTACAGACACTGGGGTCCTCGTCGACTTCGGCGCCATGTACGGGCCCAAGATAGCCGAGGGCGACTACTGGCGCCTGTTCACCGCTATGTTCCTGCATGTCGGGTTTATGCACCTGGCGTTCAATGCCTTCGGGCTGTTTATTTTTGGGCGCATGGTGGAAGGGGTCTTCGGCCCGTACCGATTCGCCCTTCTGTATGTGCTTTCCGGCCTGTTCGGCAGCGTCACCTCGTACTTGATCGGCCCGGACGCTATCGCGGCCGGTGCCAGTGGCGCGTTGTTCGGCATTATCGGGGTGATGGCGGCGTACTTTGCGGTTCAGCGCAAGGTGCTGGGGAAGGCGGCCCAGCAAAATCTCTACGGGTTGCTCGGCCTGGCGGCCATAAACGTGGTTTTCGGACTGCTTTCGCCGGGCATCGACAACTGGGCACACCTGGGGGGCTTTGCTGCCGGGTTTGGGCTTGGATATGCCCTGACGCCCGAATACGATGTCGTCCGATCGATGACCGGTCGGCCCATGGGCATGACCGAGCGCGCCGGGGAGCAGGCGAAGAGGCTGTGGGTCGTCGGGCTGGCTATTCTCGTACTGGTGCTAGGGGTGTGGGCAGGCAACGCGTCGCTGTAGGATAGCGTGGCCGTTCGTGTACGTGACGCCGAGTAGTTGGCGGAGCGATCACGGATCTGGTGCCGGCCACAAGACACCGAGATGTTCAGACCAGATAGTCCGCGAGTTTATTGCTGGTCCAAATCAATAGCGAATCCTGACACAATGGGGCCTGCTGAGATGGCCTGTTCAACTTTCGTTTTCGCAGGAGATGAGCCATGACCGACGCGCTCGACCGGATAGAAGCCAGAACCCCGAAGTCCAGAGCGATCTATGAGCGTTCAAGCGAGGTGTTGGCCCAGGAGATTGTGGACACGGTCACCATGCCGTACCCGGTCTACATCGAGTCGGCGAAGGGGTCGCAGCTGACCGACGTAGACGGCAACGAATACATCGACCTGGTGGGCGGTTTCGGTCCCCATGTGCTGGGGCACGCCCCCGACGTGGTGGTCGAAGCGCTGCAAAAAGCTGTAACAGGCGGCGTCCAGTTCGGCCTGCACAACCCCTACCAGGAGCCATTGGCCAGGCTCATCGTCGACGCGGTGGCCTGCGCCGAAAAGGTCATGTTCTGCAACAGCGGGACCGAGGCCAGTATGTACGCCATCCGAGCCGCACGAGCGTTCTCTGGTCGGACGAAGATCGCTATGTTCGAGGGCGGCTTCCACGGCGCTCACGACTACGTTATGGGCAAGGTGGATACGTCCAGCCCGGTCGATGCTCCCACGTCGTACCCGATGGGCGACGGCATTCCCGCCGAGACCCGCTCCACCATGATGATGCTGCCGTACATGAACGACGCGGCGTTTGATCTTATCCGCGAGCACAAGAACGAACTGGCGCTCGTTATGATCGAGCCGGTGCAGGGCTCTCACCCCCGGTTGGACGCCGGTGAGTTCCTCGGCAAACTCGTTGAGGTTTGCCGAGAGGCCGGGGTGCTGATTCTCTTCGACGAGGTAATTACCGGCTTTCGGCTGGCGTTTGGCGGGGCGCAGGAGTTCTTCGGGGCCACCCCCGACATGGCCATTTACGGCAAGGCCCCCGGCGGCGGCATGCCCCTGGGGGTGATCGCCGGGCGGGGCGACATTATGAGCGTGTTCACCCGACAGTTCGACATTTACGACGACGCCGGTGCCGGTGGGGCGAGCATTTTCACCGCAGGGACGTTCAGCGGTAACCCCATGACTATGGCGGCGGGTACCGCGGCCATTACCTACATGCGCGACAACCCGGACATGTACCGGCACATAGCAGAGATGGGCGCCCGGTTGGCGGACGGCGTTAACTCCTTTTGCCAGGCCGAGGAGATCCCGGCTCTCATGTCCAGTGCGCTCTCGATGTTCTTTTTCCGTATGCAACCGGGTGGCAAGATCGACTCGGTCAGGGACATCGACGGCTCATTGAAGAAGGCCGACGACATGTTCCTGGCCAACCTGCTGGAGCGGGGAGTGGTCATGGCTCCCATGCATATTGGCTACATCGGAGCGACACATACGCCCGAGGACATCGACGCAGCGGTTGCCGCGATCACCGAGTCGCTGGCAGAGGTCCGCAGCGCCGGGCTTATTTAGCTCGTAAAATGCTGCGTCTTGGCTGGTTGACCACGGGCCGGGGTCCGGGATCACGGGGTTTTTTCGAGGTAGTTCACGGGGCGATTGAGTCTGGGACCCTGGACGCTAATATCGAGTACGTCTTTAGCAACCGGGAGCGGGGCGAGGGCGAGGGCAGTGATGCGCTTTTCGACCGTGTCACCGGGCTCGGCGTCCCGCTGGTCACTGTGTCGTCCAGGCGCTTCCGGAGAGAGCACGGCGGCGGCTCGTGGGCCGGGCACCGGGAGGCCTTCCACGCCGAAGCCATGCGGCTTTTCGCCGATTTCGAGGTCGACGCCTGCGTGTTGGCTGGCTACATGCTCATTGTCAGCGACGAGATGTCCCGCCGCCTCAATTTGCTAAATTTGCACCCGGCGCTGCCGGACGGCCCGGAGGGGACGTGGCAGGAAGTGATTTGGGATCTGATTGCCAGCAAATCCGATAGGACCGGCGTCATGGTGCATGTCGCCACCGAGGTGCTGGACGGCGGACCGGTGTTGGCCCACTGTGGCTACCCGATTAGGGGAGGCGACTACGACGCGCTGTGGGCCGACGCTGGCAATGTCCCTGACGGGGAATTGCACGAGCGCGGCGAGGAACAACCACTCTTTGCGGCCATACGACACGAGGGCATGCAGCGAGAGCGTCCGCTGCTATTGGAGACGTTACGCGCCCTGGCTTCCGGCAGGCTGCACATTGGCGACCGAAAGGTCACAGACGGGCGAGGCGAGGAGTTGCCGAACGGCCTGCGCCTCGACGCCGAGGTCGATGCGTACCTGAGTGCGCCCGGCCGAGTCTGAGTGCCGGGGCCAGCCTGGACCGGGCCAAGGCGGACGAGGAGAGAGTCGACTAGCCCCGCCCGAAGTCGGGCGGGGCAGACAAGCAAGAGTTGCTAGGCGGTTTTTTGCTGCTCGACGGGCTCGTCCGACGCGATGGGATCGGCGGGCCGGAGGGTGGGCCTGAAGATCTCACCAGCTTCGTTGATCATCGAGACCGGTGACTCCCTGTGGATCGCCTCCGGGCCGACGACGCACTTGGTGACGCCTTTCATGCTTGGCAGCTCGTACATGGCGTCCAGCAAGGCGCTTTCGAGGATAGTTTTCAGACCTCTGGCCCCGGTCTTGTTCTGGATGGCCAGTTCGGCCGTTGCCTGCAGGGCGTCTGGGGTGAACTCCAGGGCCACGTCTTCCATGTTGAACAGGGTCTGGTACTGACGCACGAACGCGTTCTTGGGCTCGGTCAGGACGCGTACGAGGGCGTCGGTGTCCAGCGCCTCAAGGCCCACTACGATGGGCAGTCGGCCGACGAATTCGGGGATGAAGCCGTACTCGAGAAGGTCGTCGGAGCTGACCTCGGCGTACAGCTGCTCCAGGTTGACTTCCGGGGCCTCTTCGCCCTCGGCAGTGGCCCTGAAGCCCATGCGGAACTTGTCTTTGGCGACGCGCCGTTCGATGACCTCTTCCAGGCCCTCGAACGCACCGCCGCATATGAACAGGATGTTGTCTGTTTTTATCTGCAAAAAGTCCTGGTGGGGGTGCTTGCGTCCGCCCTGGGGCGGGACGTTGGCGACTGAGCCCTCGATGATTTTCAGCAGTGCCTGCTGCACACCCTCACCCGAAACGTCTCGGGTGATGGACAGGTTGGGGCTCTTGCGAGCGATCTTGTCGATTTCGTCGATGTAGATGATGCCCTGCTCGGCCCTGGTCACGTCGTAGTCGGCGGCGTGAATGAGCCGGAGCAATATGTTCTCTACGTCTTCACCGACGTAGCCAGCCTCAGTAAGAGAGGTGGCGTCGGCAATGGCGAAGGGGACGTCAAGAACCCTGGCAAGGGATTGAGCCAGCAGCGTCTTGCCCGAACCGGCGGGACCCAGCATGAGGACGTTGGCCTTCTGTACCTCGACGTCGTCTTGCTGCTGATTGGACCAGATGCGCTTGTAGTGGTTGTAGACGGCCACACTGAGGACCTTCTTGGCCTGGTGTTGGCCGACCACGTACTCGTCGAGTTTCTCCAGGAGCCACTTGGGGTTGAGGCCCTTAGACATCAGACCCGTGGATTCAGAAGTGGGTGCCGGGCTTTCCTCGGAGATGATCTGCTCGCAGAGCGTCACACACTCGTCGCATATGAAGACCCGGTCGGGTCCGGCGATCAGGCGTTTTACCTGGGCCTGGGCCTTTCCGCAGAAAGAACACTGATAGTTGGCTGAGCTGCCGCGGGTTGAGGTGGCCATAACCCTCCGGATCTATACGTAAATTACAAACTGTTGGTCGGTCGTGGGCGCGCTCTGGGCGTTAGTCGGACTTTTTGTCCTTTTTGTCCTCTTTGCTCTCTTCGCCGGAAGATGTCAGGACTTCGTCGATGAGTCCGTACTCCTGGGCCTGTTCGGATGTCAGGTAGTAGTCCCTGTCGGTGTCCCGCGCGATCTTGTCGTACGGCTGACCCGAGTGCTTGGAAATTATGAGACGCATCTTGTCTTGCAGCCGCAGGATTTCACGGGCCGCGATGTCGATGTCGGAGGCCTGTCCTTGAGCGCCGGACAGGGGCTGGTGCATGTGAATGGTCGAGTTGGGCAGCGCATAGCGCTTGCCCGGTGTACCGGCCGTGAGCAGCACGGTGGCCATGCTGGCGGCGAGGCCGACGCAGATGGTCGAGACGTCTGGCCGAATGAGGTGCATGGTGTCGTAGATGGCCAACCCCGCGTGGATTACTCCCCCGGGGGAGTTGACGTACAGGCTGATGTCCCGCTCCGGGTCCTCGCGGTCGAGGTACAGGAGCTGAGCCATGATGGTGTTGGCCACCTGGTCGTTTATGGGCGTTCCGAGGAAGATGATTCGCTCTTTAAGAAGTAGCGAATAGATGTCGAACGCGCGCTCTCCACGAGAGCCCGTTTCGATGACCATGGGGATCATGCCTTGGGGGGAAATCATGCCCTCGGGCGAAACCAAGTTACTCGTCATTCCTGTGAGCCTTTCTTTTTGCCAGTGGCCTTGGGGGTCTTTTTGGCGCTGGCCGGTTTTTTCTTTTCCGGCGCCGGGGTGTCACTTTTCACTTCGGCAGATTCACCGGCTGACGTGGCATCGGTGCCGACAATTTCTACCAGTCGCTCGACCGCGTTTTCGAACTGGAGGTTCCTGCGCATGGAGGCGACCGCCTCGTCGGAGTCTAGGTCGACCTGCCCGACCTGTTCGGCCGGTACAGTCGCTTTGAGCGATTGCAGCTTCTCGGTCAACTCATCGTCGGAGACTTCTATGGACTCCGCCTCGACCAGTGATTGCAGGACGTACGTGCGCTCAAGGCGTTCCATTGAGGCAATACGGGTCTCTTCGCGGAACTCTTCCCGGGTTTTCCCCGCGTAGCGCAGGTAG
>CAUZIR010000008.1:0-15253 GCA_963579815.1 Dehalococcoidia bacterium | reverse complement strand
CTGCTGGAGAGCATTCGTAACCCAACTGTGGTCTCTAACAACGCCACGACAGCTGTGTTTGGCGTACACCCCGTGGGTGTCCCAGAGGCGATCGCACGGGCGATCGGAAGGACGGACGACTGGCCGACGAGCAATCTATTGGATCGACGCCAGGTCAGATCGAATCTCGGGCCAGAGCTTCTCTTTGAGCGAGTCGCGACCATCGGCGGGGAACGAGGATGGTACTTCGCGGACTGGCTTTGGTGGCTGCGAGGCGCTCTGGACAAGGCTATAGGTGGGCCAGGTCTGCGAAGGGGGCGCCCGGAGGGAAGCCGCCTGGCTGTCGGCGACCGAGTAGATTTCTGGCGAGTAGATGAACTGGAGCCGGGCAAGAAGATCTCGCTTCGCTCCGAATTTCGACTGCCAGGTCCAGCCTGGCTGGAATTCGAAGTGCGCCCTGAAGACGACGGTTCGGTGCTGTTCCAAACGGCGAAGTTTCATCCTAGCGGCTTCCTGGGCCGAGCATACTGGTATCTGCTCTGGCCAGTGCATGCGATTGTGTTCCGCGGCATGTCCCGGGCGATTGCCGCAGGCACTGCGGGGAACGGGGGATGAATCCTCAGAATGTGGGCTGGTCGGGGTGCCGGGATTCGAACCCGGGACCTCCGCTCCCCGAAAGCGGCGCGCTACCATGCTGCGCTACACCCCGATTTGAAGCAGAACTCCGGACCGTGGCGAGGGGGCCTGCGGGCCGGTTCGTCGGCGTGGCCGTCGACGAAAGTTAGCTCTGAAACGACGTTTCGATTGTATCAGACGGTGGTGTCGGTCCCTTCGGTCGTCTCGGGTGTTCCACTGGCCTCTGCAGACTGGGGTTGCTGGCCTGACTGAGATGAGGCCGACTTGATGTTCTTGACGCTCTTTAGGGGTATCTCCCGGAGGAATACGGTGACCACCAGCGCCACCACAGCCACGATGAGCGCTACCAGGAAGACTTCACCTATGGAACTGGCCAGTGCTTCCCGCATTCCAGCAAGCAGAGGCTGAGTTGCACTTGCGGCGTCCGGGCCGATCTCGGCGAGCCGGGATGTGAGGTCGGCGATCTGCTTGTCGTTCACCAGTGCGTCCGGGTTGGCCTTGAGGCCGTCGAGGATGTCTGTTGGCACTTTGGCCAGGACGTCTTCTGGCACGGCGGAGTCCACTCCGGCGGCGAACCGGGTGGTCAGCAGTGAACCTAGGACGGCCAGGCCCGCAGACGCGCCAATTGCCCGAATGAACTGGGCGGCGGACGTGGCTACCCCGAGGTTGCGGTAGGAGACGGCGTTTTGGATGGCGATGTTGTACGCCGGAAAGGTGCCCCCCATGCCGAAGCCCATGAGGACCATTGACCCGATGACAATGCCCCTTGCGGTGTTTATGTCGATGCGCGTCATCATGTACAGGCCGCCCGCCATGATTGCCACCGACGCCATGCCCAACAGACGGTAGTGGCCGCCGGTTCGTGACATGAGCTGGCCGACAAGTGTGGCCCCGACTACGGTGCCGAGCATCATCGGCGTTAGGAAGCTGCCGCTGTTGGTGGCGGACTCGCCCAGTGCACCCTGGAAGTAGAGCGGCATGAAAACAGAGCCAGCAAACATGCTCACCCCGAGGAGCAGGCTGGCCAGCAGGGCCACAGAAATGATCGGGTCGCGGTAGATATGGAGCGGCATGATGGGCTCGGCGGCCCGCATCTCGACGAAGATGAACGCGACGGCCGAGGCGGCGGCCAACGCCAGCACTCCCGCTACCTGCGGCGACGACCAGTCGTACTGGGAGCCTCCCCACGAGAGACCGAGCATCAGCGGCACAATCGCGAGTAGCAACAGTGCGATGCCGGGGTAGTCGATGGACTTAGCATCGGACTTGGCCCTGGGGTTTGGGAAGATTTTGATGAAGGCGATGGCGATGGGCAGCCCCAACGGGACGTTGATGTAGAACACCCAGCGCCACGACAGGGCGTCGGTGAGGAACCCTCCGACTACGGGCCCGACTAAAGATGACAGAGCAAAGATACCGGCGATGAAGCCCATGTACTTGCCGCGCTCGGCGGGCGGGAACAGGTCGCCGACGGAAATGAACGAGCTGGCCATAACGACGCCGCCCCCGACGCCCTGTATGGCGCGGAAGGCGATGAGCTGGTTCATGTCTTGCGCTACGCCTGCAAATACGGAACCTAGAACGAAGGTGAGGATTCCCCCGATGAAGAAGATCTTTCGGCCGTACATGTCCGAGAGCTTGCCAACGATGGGTATGACGGCGGTGGATGCAACAAGATAAGCGGTCGTCACCCAGGCGAACCGGTCGAAGCCGCCCAGGTCGGTGACTATGCGGGGTATGGCGGTGGCGACGATGGTCTGGTCGAGCGATGCCAGGAAGATGGCGAGCATGACCCCGCCCATGGTGATCATCACCTGGCGCCTGGGTAGGGGGACCCAATCGTCCCAGCCGTCGTCGCGCTTGGGTCGATTCTTTGCGGGCTTTATTGCTGGGGTAACGGGTCGAGTGTGGTCTGGTTCGGTTGGCATGTATTCTCGGGTTGCAGCGCCAGGGGCACCAGCGCGCGGCCCTGTCTACAGACCGCTTCAACCTATGATGTACCTGCGGGCGCACCGGTTCAAGGGGCGTTGGAATTGAGCCTCAAAATCGGGCTGCAGACCTCCAGAACTGGCTTGAGGCCATGCCCGGCCGGAGGAAAGGTCGCGAAAACGCCGTCCGCCAGTCTGTTGACAGCTAGAAAATGCCGGTGCTACGCTTGATTTTCAGCGCAAATTCGATAATGTATGTGCGCAGACGGGGAGTAGTAGCGAACAGGAGCCGGATCAGAGAGTCGGGGATAGTGTGATCCCGGCCCGGAGTCCTTCGTGAACTCGCCCCCGAGCACCCCGTCCTGAAACGGGGGTTGGAGGAAAAGATGTCGCTGCAGGGTACGCAAATGGTAAACGCGTTTCCTGCGCGCTTGATTGTCTCCAGCCTCATTTAACTAGGGATGGGCGGTTGGCTCCGTTAATGGCTACCAAGTGGTACGGCCGAAAGGCCCTGCAATGAAGGGTGGTACCGCGGGCAACAACCCGTCCCTGTGTAAGGACGGGTTTTTTTAATTGGCTCGGGGAACATGACATGACAATGCAAAAGACTGGCGGACAGATAGTTTGCGAGAGCCTCATACGCGAGGGCGTCGAGGTCATTTTCGGGTTGCCGGGTGGTGCCATTTTGCCGCTGTACCAGACCCTGCCAGAGTACCCGCAGCTCCGGCACATTCTCACCCGACACGAGCAGGGCGCCGCGCACGCCGCCGACGGCTACGCCCGGGTCACTGGCAAGCCGGGCGTGTGCTGGGCAACGTCTGGCCCAGGCGCGACGAACCTTGTTACAGGAATCGCCACGGCGCAGATGGACTCTGTGCCGATGGTCATCATCACCGGGCAGGTGAAACGAGCGGCTATCGGCTCCGACGCTTTTCAGGAGATCGACATAACGGGCATAACGCTGCCCATTACTAAGCACAATTACCTTGTAATGGACCCGGCGGACATTGCCCGGACCATTAAAGAGGCCTTCTACATCGCCTCCAGCGGACGGCCGGGGCCGGTGCTCGTCGACATCCCCAGGGACGTCATTGAGGAGTACACCGACTTCGAGTATCCCGACGAGATTAGCCTTGCGGGCTACAAGCCCAAGGTCGAGGGCCACCCGGCCCAGATACGCCGAGCCGCCAAGCTAATTGGCGTGGCGAAAAAACCGGCCATCCTGGCGGGCCACGGCGTGCTGCTGTCGGGTGCCTGCGACGAGCTAAGAGAGCTGGCCGAGAAGGCACAGATCCCCGTTGTCGCCACCCTGCTGGGCATCAGCTCGTTCCCGGAGGACCATTTCCTGTATGCGGGCTGGCCCGGCATGCACGGCATGGCGTACGCCTCGCTGACCATCGACGAGGCGGACCTCATCATCGCCCTGGGCATGCGCTTCGACGACCGGATCACCGGTGACTGTTCCAAGTTCGCCCCCAACGCCAAGGTGATTCACGTGGACGTTGATCCATCCGAGATCGGCAAGTCGGTACGCGTCGATGTGCCGATAGTGGGCGACCTGAAACACGTGCTGCGCCAGATGAACCCGCTGGTCGAGGACGCCACCCACGTGGACTGGATTCAGCGAATTGAGGAACTCAAGGCCGAACACCCGTCGCTCGCCATTCGCGAAACCGACAAACTGCTTCCGCAGTACGTCATCCGCGAATTGCACCGGGCGACGAACGGCGAGGCCATCGTGGTGACGGGCGTCGGCCAGCACCAGATGTGGGCCGCACAACACTATATGTTCAACGAGCCTAGGTCGCTGGTTTCGTCTGGTGGCGCAGGCTCGATGGGCTTCGAGGTGCCGGCCGCCCTGGGCGCTCAAGTTGGCAGGCCCGACAAGGTTGTGTGGTCGGTCGCAGGTGACGGCGGCTTCCAGATGACGATGTCCGAACTGGCGACGCTGGTAGAAAACAAGCTGCCGGTCAAGTTCGCCATTCTCAATAACGGTCGCCTGGGCATGGTGCGCCAGTGGCAGCAGGCGTTTTACGAACAGAGCTATGTTGCGACGGTCTTTAACGGCAACCCGGACTTCGTGAAGTTGGCCGAGGCGTTCGGGGCGTTCGGCATTCGGGTGACCGACAAGGGCCAGGTCGCTTCGGCCATTGCCCAGGCCATGGAGTTCGACGGACCGGCTGTCGTGGACTTCGTCGTTGAACAGGAAGAAAACGTCTACCCGTTCATTCCTTCCGGAACCAGCGTCGCCGAGATGATCGAGGAGCCGAAGCCTGAGCGGGTGAACAAATGAATACCAACGGAACACTTCCGCGCCGCACCATAACCGCGCTCGTCCAGGACAAGCCAGGCGTACTGGCACGCGTGTCGGGTATGTTCAGGCGGCGCGGTTTCAACATTGCGTCTCTTGCCGTAGGCCAGAGTGAAGTGCCCGACATGTCCCGCATGACGTTCGTTGTCGAGGGGGACGACCGCACCGTCGAGCAGGTCACCAAGCACCTGCACAAGCTTATCGACGTTGTAAAAGTCTCGGACATTTCCGAGCAAAACATTGTCGAGCGGGAACTCGCCCTTATACGGGTCAAGACCAACCCGCAGACACGAAGCGAGGTTATGCAGATCGTCAATATTTTCCGAGCGGGCATTGTAGATGTCTCGGGGGAGTCGACGATCGTAGAGGTAACGGGGAACGTGAGTAAGGTAAATTCCCTGCACAAACTGTTGGAGCCATTTGGCGTGGTCGAGGTGATGCGCACCGGAACCATAGCCATGAACCGAGGCTTACAACCCGGAGAAAAGAGTGAGAGAAAACGATGACCAAGATGTACTACGAAGCCGACGCAGACCTGTCACTGTTCGACGGTAAGACGGTGGCGATTGTCGGCTACGGAAGCCAGGGGCATGCGCACGCCCTCAACCTGCACGACTCGGGCGTGGACGTCATCGTCGGCCTGCACGAGGGCAGCAAGAGCAAGGCAAAGGCCGAAGAGGCCGGTTTGCGGGTGGCCACTGTCGCAGAGACTGCCGAGCAGTCGGATGTAATTATGATGCTGTGCCCCGACACCACGCAGCCCCAGGTCTATAAGGACTTTGTCGAGCCGCACCTGCTGCCGGGCAAGACGCTGATGTTCGCCCATGGTTTCAACATTCACTACAACACCATCGTGCCGTCGGAGAGTGTAGACGTTTCGATGGTGGCGCCGAAGGCACCAGGGCACAGGATGCGCGAGGTGTTCGTAAAGGACTCTGGCGTGCCTGGTTTGCTGGCCGTGCACCAGGACTCGTCGGGCAACGCCGCAGCACTGGGCCTGGCGTACGCCAAGGGCGTGGGCTGCACCCGGGCAGGCGTGCTGGACACGACCTTTAAGGAAGAGACTGAGACCGACCTGTTCGGCGAGCAGGCCGTCCTGTGCGGCGGCGTGTCGGCACTCGTCAAAACCGCGTTTGAAGTTCTCACTGAGGACGGTGGTTACCAGCCCGAGTCGGCCTATTTCGAAGTTATGCACGAGCTGAAGCTGATTGTCGACCTGTTCTACCAGGGCGGCATGGAGTACATGCGCTACTCGGTGAGCGACACGGCCGAGTTCGGCGACTACACTCGCGGCCCGGTGGTGATTGACGCGCACGTGAAAGAGAACATGCGCAGGGTTCTAAAAGAGATTCAGGACGGCACGTTCGCCCGTGAGTGGATCGCCGAGAACGACGAGGGTCGGCCCCGCTTCACGCAGCTTCGCAAAGAGAACGCGGACCACCCAATAGCGGCCGTGGGCAAAGAGTTGCGCGGCATGATGAGCTTCCTGAGCGACTCCGACTAGGGGCGAGCAATGGCGACAGAAACCGGCCGCGATGTAGTCAAAATCTTCGACACCACCCTCAGGGATGGTGAGCAGTCAGCTGGCGCGGGCCTTACGACCTCGGAGAAGCTAGAGGTGGCCAAGCAGCTTGACCGCCTGGGCGTCGACATCATCGAAGCCGGTTTCGCCGCCAGTTCGCCGGGGGATTTCGAGGCGGTGCAGACGATCTCCCGCGAGATCCGCCGCCCTGTCATCGCCTCGCTCGCGCGCTGTAACACGGGCGACATAGACGCAGCCTGGGGGGCGATTAAAGAGGCGGAGCACCCCCGCATTCATACGTTTATCTCCTCTTCGGACGTGCAGATGATGCACCAGCTACGCAAGAACCCCGAGGACGTGCTGGACATGGCCGTGGCGTCGGTAGAGCGGGCGAAGGGCTACTGCGACGACGTCGAGTTCTCGCCCATGGATGCCTCTCGCACTGACCCGGAGTACCTCATCAGGCTGGTTGAGGCCGCTATCGCGGCCGGTGCCACGACGGTGAACATCCCCGACACGGTCGGCTACTCCATACCGTCGGAGTTCGGGCGCCGCATCGCCGAGGTTTTTGAGCGCGTACCGAACATTGACCAGGCGGTCGTCTCCATCCACTGCCACAACGATCTTGGTCTTGCGGCCGCCAACAGTCTCGCAGCCGTACAAGCAGGCGCGCGTCAGATAGAGGGCTGCATTAACGGCCTGGGCGAGCGTGCGGGCAACGCGGCGTTGGAGGAGGTGATCATGGCGATCGCCACCAGGGGCGACTACCTTGGGGTTTCGACCAATATCGACACGACGCAGATTTATCGCACTTCGCGCATGGTCTCGGACATTACCGGGTTCCCGGTGCAGGCCAACAAGGCGGTGGTGGGCGCGAACGCCTTCCGACACGCCTCGGGCATTCACCAGGACGGCGTTCTGAAAGAGCGCACGACGTTCGAGATTATGGACCCGAAGTCTGTAGGCTGGCCCTCGAATGAACTGGTACTGGGTAAGCTCAGCGGCCGGGCGGGCCTCAGGGCCCGTCTCGAAGACCTGGGCTTCGTGTTGAGTCAGGAAGAACTCAATACGGTTTTTGACGACTTCAAGGCCCTGGCGGACCGCAAGCGCGAGGTGAACGACGCCGACCTGGAATCGCTTATGGCAGGCCAAAGGCGCATGGCATCGGAGCCGCAGACCTATGTGTTAGAGCACGTGCAAGTGTCGTCGGGCAACCACGACGTGCCCACGGCGACCGTTTCGCTCACGACCCTCACAGGCGAAAAACTGACGGACGCTTCTACCGGAACAGGCCCCGTGGACGCCGTTTACAAGGCGATTAACCGCATTGTTGATGTACCCAATACGCTGACCGAGTACAGCGTCAACGCCATTACCGAAGGCATAGACGCCCAGGGCAGCGTGACTATTCGTATTGAACGCGACGGCGAGGTTTACGTCGGCCGCGGCTCGGATACAGATATAATAGTAGCCAGCGCCAAGGCCTACATGCACGCCCTCAATCGCCTGTTGGTGATGGGGGACAAGGGCCGCGTAAACGAACCGGCATGACAAACCCGACGACCACATATTTAGCCCCGCGACCTTGTAACGGCCGCCTCTTCAACTCGGGCCGGTACGGACAAGCCACGACAGACGTCTTCGCCTCGGGCACTGGCGCCCAGGCCATCCTCACTCAGACCACTACTACCCTCACTACCAGGCCCTAGCAGCCGGGGGCTTCCGCTCTCGCTTCGCTGGGGCGTTTCAGCGTCTTCCGCGCGTCGGCCGTATGGCTGCACGCACGGCTAAGCCTCAGTTTTCCTTTGCGTAAGCGCAGGAGCATGACGATGAAAAAGATACTGGTAACAGGTGCCTCCGGACAGATCGGTTCGGAGTTGATCCCGGCGCTGAGAGAGCGATACGGCGACGAAAACGTGGTGGCAGGAATGCATCGCCAACCGCTGACTCCGGACGTGCGAGATGGCGGCCCGTGGACAGCGGCAGACGTGACCGACCGGGGACAGTTGGACGACGCGATGGCCCGGTTCGGCATCGACACAGTGTTCCATCTGGCATCGGTACTGCTCGGCTGTTGCCGACAGTACCGGCAAACGGCGTACGCGGTGAACTTTAACGGCCTGTTCAATGTTTTGGAGTCGGCGGTGGCCCACGGGGCGACCATGGTGGTGTCTCCTAGCTCCATAGCGGCCTTTGGGCCGGAAACACCCCCGGTTTTAGCCGAACGACACCATTCAGAGGCCCAACACCGGCTACGGCATTTCCAAGGTGTTCGGTGAATTAATGGGCAACTACTACCACTCGGTCGTGGGGCTGGACGTGCGCGGCGTGAGGTTGCCGGGCATTGTGAGCTGGAAGGTAGAGCCGACCTCCGGTACCACCGACTACGCAGTGGCGATTTTCTATGGCGCACTGAAAGAGGGACGGTACACCTGCTACCTGCGGCCGGACTCGATGTTACCCATGATGTACATGCCGGACGCCGTGCGCTCGCTCATCGGCGTGGTCGAGGCAGACGGCTCGAAGCTGTCGCACAGGGCCGGCTTCAATGTTGCGGCCGTCAGCTTTTCGCCCGACCAACTGGAGAAGGCAATCTAGAGGCGAATGCCCGACTTCGAGATGAGCTACGAGATCGATCCGCTGAGGCAGGCGATAGCGGACTCGTGGCCGGACGAACTGATAGACGATGTCGCCCGCGCGGACTGGGGATGGCGACCTGAGTTCGGCCTGGACGAGATGGTCGACGACATGTTCGAGAACCTGGGTCGGAAGTTGGGAGCCGAGATGCCTATAATGGGCCGGATTACTCCTGAGACCGGACGTGTATGACAACAACCAGACCGCGCACGCTGTTCGAGAAAATATGGGACGACCACGTCGTCCGCGAGGAGGAGGGTCAGCCGACCCTCCTCTACGTTGACCTGCACCTCGTCCATGAGGTGACCTCGCCGCAGGCTTTCGAGGGCCTGCGGCTGGCGGGACGCGGGGTCCGGCGCACCGATCTAACGATCGCCGTGATGGACCACAACACGCCGACGTGGGACCTCGCCATTCCCGTAAAGGACCCGATTGCACAGCAGCAACTCGACGCGCTCCAGCGCAACTGCGATGACTTCGGCGTCGAACTGTACGACCGCTTCAGCCCGAAGCAGGGCATCGTGCACATTATCGCCCCGGAGCAGGGTCGCACCCAGCCGGGCGGGGTAATCGTGTGCGGCGACAGCCACACCGCTACCCACGGTGCGTTCGGGGCCTTCGCCCTGGGTATCGGCACCTCCGAGGTCGAACACGTGCTGGCCACTCAGACCTTGCGTCAGCAAAAACCCAGAACTATGGAGATAAACATCGACGGCCCGGCACCGGAGGGCGTGTCGGCCAAGGACATGATCCTGGCCATCATCGGCCGCATGGGGGTCGCCGGGGCCGTGGGGCACGTGATTGAGTACACCGGCCAGGCCATCACCGACCTGTCGATGGAAGGCCGCATGACTGTGTGCAACATGTCCATTGAGGGCGGCGGCAGAGCGGGCATGGTCGCACCGGACGACACAACGTTCGAGTACCTGCGCGGCCGTGAATACGCACCGAAAGGCGCCGACTTCGACCGCGCGGTGGCCGAGTGGCGCGAACTGCGCACCGACCCCGGCGCCGAGTACGACACCCGGCTGGTGATTAACGCTGCCGAACTGGAGCCGTACGTTAGCTGGGGAACGAACCCTGGCATGGTGGCCCCGGTGACGGGCCGCGTCCCCAACCCGGCCGATGCGGCTGACGATGCCGAACGGGATGCCTGGGAGCGAGCTTTCCAGTACATGGACCTGTCTGCCGATATGCCGATTACCGACATTAAGATAGATCGGGCCTTCATAGGCTCGTGCACGAACGCGCGCATTGAGGACCTGCGGGCGGCAGCGGAATTGATAAAGGGCAAAAAGGCCCACCCAGACGTATATGCCATGGTCGTGCCCGGCTCGGCTGCCGTGAAGAAGCAGGCCGAAGAAGAGGGGCTGGATCGCGTTTTCACAGAGGCCGGGTTCGACTGGCGCGTCGCCGGTTGCTCAATGTGCTTGGGCATGAACCCGGACATTCTGAAGCCGGGCGAGCGCTGCGCTTCGACGTCCAACCGCAATTTCGAGGGCCGACAGGGCAAGGGCAGCCGCACTCACCTGGTGAGCCCGCAAATGGCGGCGGCGGCGGCAGTGGCTGGCCACTTCGTCGACGTGCGGGACTGGTAGGGCCACCGAACATCAGACAGGCGAGAACGAGCGAGGCCTAACGAACTTGAAGCACATTAGAACCGAGACCACCATGGCGGCGTCCGTCGAGAAGGTGTGGGGGACGCTAACCGACTTCGAAGCCTACCCGAGGTGGAACCCGTTCATTACCAAGGTGACGGGCGACATTTCCGAGGGCGGGAAAATCGAGGCCCAGCTAATGGGCATGACGATCAAGCCCCGGATCGAGCACGTGGAAGAGAACTCCGAACTGCGCTGGGTGGGCCACCTCGGGGTTCCAGGCATTTTCGACGGCGAACACTACTTCCGTGTGGAGGCGAGTCGCAACGGCCGCACCCGCTTCGTGCACGGCGAGCGTTTCACCGGGGTGTTGGTGCCTGTCTTCGCTCTGTTCGGGCAGTTCAGGAAGATTGAGCGCGCGTTCGTAGACATGAACGAGGCCCTCAAAGCCCGCGTCGAGGGGGTGCAGAAGTAATGGAAGCGTTCACGAAGCTGTCTGGGGTGGTTGCCCCGCTGGACCGGGTCAACGTTGATACCGACCAGATCATCCCCAAGCAGTTCCTCAAGCGAATTGAGCGCACCGGCTACGGCCAGTGGCTGTTTTTCGACTGGCGTTTGTTGGAGGATGGCTCTCCCAACCCTGACTTCGAACCCAATGGGCCGGGCTATGAAGACGCGTCGATACTGGTGTCGGGCCCGAACTTCGGCTCCGGTTCTTCTCGCGAGCATGCGCCGTGGGCGCTGCTCGACTACGGCTACAGGTGCGTCATTGCCCCTTCGTTCGCCGACATTTTCTACAACAACTGCTTCCAGAACGGCCTGCTGCCCGTGAAGCTCTCGGAGGAGACGGTCGGGCGGATAATGCACAATGCCCAAGAACGTCCCGGCTACAGGCTCAACGTGGACCTGGAGGCTCTACGCGTGTGGGACGACGACGAGGACGTGGTTGAGGGCTTCACCATCGACGAGTTCCGCCGTCACTCGATACTCAACGGCCTGGACGACATTGGCCTGACGCTGGCAAACGAGAGCGACATTACGACCTTCGAGGGTAAGCGCAGCGCCTACGGGGGCGTGCTGACAGGCTAACGACTAGCCTTCGGCGGGTTTGTCCGGCGGTCCGGTTGGCCCAGAAGCCTTGGACGGCCCAGATGATTCAGACGGCTTGTCGTCGTCATCGGCAGCGGGGTGATCGTGTTCGCCGATGACTTCCAGCGAGGCGGCCTCTTCCAGTTCGACACGGCGACGGGCGAGATCGGTGGGTTGTTCGTCCTTCCCCGCGGGGATGGCTCCCTGTAGCGCGTCGATTTCCCGATTGATCGCCACACGGAACTGGGAACTGTACTCGCCGACTTTGCGGAACTTACGGTAGCGTCGTCTATTTCGGCGAAAGCCCGACCAGGCCCCGAGCTCGGCCAGGTGCCTTAGCAGACTGCGCCGCAGGTGCCGGGCTGCCTCGTCCGGGCTGGAGTGGGCCGCACCCACCGGCTCGTGCACAACCTCGTCGACTATTCTAAGCTCAAGACAGTCGGCGGCCGTTAGCTTCAGCGACTCCGCAGCCTCCTCCGCCTTCGACTCGTCCTGGAAGATGATGCCCGCGGCATCTTCCGGGGACATCACCGAGTAGATGGCGTTTTGCATCATCAAGACGCGGTCGGCGACCGCCAGGGCCAATGCGCCTTCGCTGCCTCCTTCGCCGATGATGGCGGTGATGGTGGGAACGTTCAACGAGGCGAGTTGAGCCATAGTGTTGGCGATGGCGTTGCCGATGCCCCGTTTCTCGGAGTCCAGCCCCGGATAGGGCCTGGGTGTATCGATAAGCGTGATGACGGGCACTTCGAACTTTTCGGCCAGGCGCATGGCCCGCTGGGCCTTGCGGAAGCCCTCCGGTGAGGTCATGCCGTCGTGTCGGTCTTTTTTGCCGTCTCGGCCCCGCTCCTGTCCGATCACGACCACGGTCTGAGCGCCTAGATGCCCCAGTCCGCAAACTATGGACGGATCATCACCGAAGTTGCGGTCGCCTCGCAATTCCACGAAGTTCACGACGATGCGGCCAATGTAGTCCAACGCCGTGGGGCGGTCCGTATGGCGCGCCAGGCTGACGGACTGCCACGCACGCTGCCTGGGGAGCGACACGACGTTCTTCGGCCGACGCTTACGGTAGCTGAGCCGGAACTCCGGACCGGTCAGTTCCAGCAGTACCGAGAGCATTTCTTGCAACTCGGTGCGGTCCACAACCTCGTCGATCATGCCGTTGGCCAGCTGGGCCTCTGAGGTGTGCGACTCGGTGGGTAGCGGGCGTCGCTCGCTGGCCTCGAGGCTGCTCATGGGAGCGAAGCCGACTATTGCTCCCGGTTCGGCCACGATGACGTCGGCCAGATTCGCGAAGCTTGCAAACGCCTGACCGGTGGATGGGTTAGCCAGCACCGAGATGAACGGCAGTTTCTTCTCAGCGAAGCGGTTTACGGCCACAGTCGTTTTCGCCATTTGCAAAAGCGAGAGCAAGCCCTCTTGTATGCGACTTCCTCCGCTGGTGATGACCGCTACGACGGGCAGCTTGCGCTTGGCGGCGTGCTCGAATGCCAGGGCGACCTTTTCCCCGACTACCGAGCCCATAGACCCGCCCATAAACCCGAAGTCCAGGACGACCAGCACGGATGGGCTTCCGCCAATGGCGCAGGTGCCTGTGACGACGGCCTCGGTCAGCCCGGTGCGGCGCTGGTCGGAGAAGATTTTGCGCTTGTAGGACACCCTCGATGAAAAAGACAGGGGGGCGAGTGAGATTATTGACCGGTTGATTTCTCGGAACGTGCCGTGGTCGGCGATGGAGGCGATACGGTCGCGTGCCGACATGGCGTAGTGAAAACGGCAGACCGGACAAACCCGCAACTGGGTGTACAGCGGAGAGTCGATGAGGATGGCGCCGCAGACCAGGCACGTTTCGCGCATGGCGTACGCCCGCTGCTCTTCGGCCTTACCACCACGGCGAACCACAGAGCTGAGCAAGTCTGCAAGGCTACGAACCATTCGAAGGTCCCCCGAGTGCCTGGACCGGCCCATTATTCGATTGCGGGCGCGTTCCGGTGTCGGCTCCGCTCTGAGCCGACTGGAAGAATGAGAAAGGGCACGCCCCGTGGCGCTAGCCGATTATAACATCGCGAGACTTGGAGCCATCGCTCGGCCCCACTATGCCCTGGTCTTCCAGTTCGTCCATGAGCCTGGCGGCGCGAGGGTAGCCGATGCGCAGGCGTCGCTGCAGCAGGGAGGTTGATAGCTTGCGCTCTTTGTAAGCAAGTTCCATCGCCCGGTCCATCAGGTCGTCCCCAGTGCTGGCTCCACCGGCATTTCCATCGCCCTGTTCGTCTTCCTCAGGAACCTCTAGCCCGACTTTGGGCAGTGGTGCCCAGGCCGTCTTTTCCCAGTAACCGACCAGGTTCGAAATTTCATCGTCGGAGATGAACACTCCCTGCACACGGCCCGGACGCGAAGCGTCGATGGGCTGGTAGAGCATGTCGCCCCTGCCCAGTAGCTTTTCAGCACCGGCGGCATCGAGGATGGTGCGCGAGTCGATGTGAGAGGTCACCCCAAAGGCGATACGGCTGGGGAAGTTGGCCTTGATGAGGCCGGTAAGCACGTCCACCGACGGCCGCTGGGTGGCGATGATGAGGTGGATGCCGGTCGCGCGCCCCAACTGGGCCAGGCGGCACAGCGTCTGTTCGACTTCGACCGATGCGGTCATCATCAGGTCGGCAAGCTCGTCGACTACCAAGACGAGGTACGGCATTTTCTCGGTCGACTTGGCGTTGTAGGAGGCTATGTTTCGCACCCCCAACTGTTCCATGTGCCGGTAGCGTTTGAACATCTCGACGATTACGGCCTTGAACAGCGGGACGACTTTGTCGGTCTCCACGACGACTGGCGTCAACAGGTGCGGGATGCCGTTGTAAGGGGTCAGCTCGACCCGTTTGGGGTCGACCAGCAGGAGCCTCAGTTCAGAGGGCGACTTTTCCATGGTCAGACACGAGACGATGGTGTTGAGGCATACGCTTTTGCCGGAGCCGGTCGCCCCGGCTACGAGCAGGTGCGGCATGCGGGCCAGGTCGAGGACTGCGGTTTCACCACCGCTGCCCTGCCCCAGCGCGATGGGCAGCGCGCCCTTTTTGCGCATCTTCTTGAACTCGGCGCTCTCCATTACGGACCGCAGAGTGACCAGGTCGGGGATTGCGTTCGGTACTTCCAGCCCCACCAGGGAGGTGCCCATGACCGGTGACTCTATGCGTATGGACGGCGTTCTCAGCGCCAGGGCCAGGTCGCGCTCCCGCTGGAAGATGGCGTCCACCTTTACCCTGGTCTTGGTCTCCACCCTTCGCTTCATCTGTCTTCCCGCCTCGTTGAGAAGCGGCTTGCCGTGGTCGTCGGTGGCGTTTTCCTGCTTGGACCGGCGAATCCACCCCGGCTCCAGGCCGTACATGGTCACCGCCGGGCCGGGCTTGGTCATTTTGACGGCGACCTCAACCCCGTAGTCTCCGAGGGTGCTACGAATTTTCTCTGAGGTTTCGTCCATCTCCGCCTGGGAGATGCCCTCTACCTGTGTGTCTACCAGCATCTCTAAGCCGGGTAGCGACCAAGCACTGGCCCACTT